>CAZOWS010000321.1:0-2558 GCA_964583365.1 uncultured Actinomycetota bacterium | reverse complement strand
TGTCACTGATGGGTGTAAAATTCGCGGGATATCATGTTCTCGATGTGCGGAAAATAGGCTGGAATTCAACTCCGCTTCAACTTCAGCCTTACGCAATACGTGACCAGGCCGCCGCTCACGGGGACGTGGATCACGCTGGTTTCAAATCCGGGGGCGCTTAGTTCTGCGGTGATCCAGGCGGGTTCATCTTTGTCGGATTGTGTGCCTTCCACGAAATAGACTCCGGTGAAAGGATTCCAGGAAGATTTTTGTATCGTAGCATTCGACGTGGCGCCCTTGTCCGTTCGGACTTGAATTTTAAGTGCGGGTAGCTCGTAGCGCTGGTCTTTGGAGAAATAAACTTTCTCCTCGGGATAAAAACAAAAATCCGGATTATCGTCCAGGTCATAATCGCCGGGGTACACGCGCAATAGACAGATGAAATGCTTGACGTCTTGGGCCTGCGTGTCTTTCTGCGGAATCAACTGGTCACGCAAAAAGGAAATCACGTATTCGTAGGAGGGATGATTTCTGTCACCAACTTCCATCAATTGTGCGTGCCCCATGCGCACGTAACGCACATCGGCAGACTTGTAACCTATGTCTGACTTGGCATTGAACTCGGCCATGTAGATGTGATTCAGATTTGCGCTATAACATTTGACAAGCCCGTCTTCCTCCGGCCCGCCAAATGGCGGCACGGTAAAGGGCTGCTTGCCAATGATAGTCAACGTTTTGACACGCATTTGATGCAGTTTCTCCATTTGTTCAGCGCTGATATTGGCCCTGTCTTTCTCGCAGAGAAAATCCAGAAGCGTGTACGGATCGAGCGAGCGCTCGAAGTCCAGGCGCGTGAAACTGTCGAGATTGACACGGCTGCCGATTTGATTTTCCAGCACTTGCAAATCTCCGGCTATGGGTATGCCGCTTTGAAATGGAGCAAGAGATCGCTCGAACATCGGCGGGTCTTTCTTAAAAAGTCCGGCCATAAAATTCGCTACCTCGGAACCCGATAAGGAAGGTGCAATACCGATGAATCGCGCGATGGGTCTTTTATACCGGCCATCCAGATACCCATCGAGGAGCATCTTCGCCATCTCCCCGGCATCCTTGGGCAACTTATGCTCCTGCAATTCTTCGTCCAAATATTGCACGAGATATTTAAGGGATACCACGCCCCCGAGGCTATGACCCACGAGATTCACATGCGAGACTTCTTCGGTCTTAAAAATATCCTTGATGAATCCGGCCAGCTCGCGGCGAAACCCCTCCACGCTCTTGGAGTCTTCCACGGTGTCAAAGCGAAAGACATACACGCGGAAATAGCGATCCATGTCCGGCACGACCAAATCTTCTTGCACCGTTAAAACTGGAAACTTTTTCCAAAAATCTCTGTCTTCGCCTAACCCGTGAATAAAAATCACGACTTCCTTTGTCCTTCCGGCCTGTTTTCGTTCCAGGTCGCATTGCACCCACTCCTTTTCCTTTTGAAGATAATCGTTCAGATCGCGGGACAGAGAGAAGGCGCCCACCAACCCGCTGAACGGCAGATTGTTTTTCTGAGTTTCCTTCTTCAATTGTTGGAATGCAAATTCCGCGCGCTTTCTCGCGATATCCAGAGCGTTGGACTCCCTGGGTTCTTTGGCCGCGACTTTGTAATCCCTCAATCTATCTTCCCAAATTTTGCGGGCATGCGACAGGCGCGAGCGCGCGAATAAAAACTTGTTATAGTAGCGGTTCCACGTATACGGCGCGCCCACGTAATACTTGTTCACCTGCTCGAAGATGTTACGGAGTTTGTCCAAATTGCTTTTGGAAGGCCGGCGATAATAATCATTGGCAACCGTGCCAGCCGTCTCGATCTCGAACAATTGTTTGCGCAGATTGTTCACCTTGACGATCATTTCGTTGTAATAAATCTCGTAGGGATAGCGGGCGATCTCGCACAATTGCTGCTCGCGCGCGGTCGCAAAACCGCCTTTGCGCTTGGCTAGCTCATGGCATTTGTCTTGCAATGCTTGATAGGATCGCTGCAACACCGCATCGCTGACGGGATCGTCTATGGATTCTTCCCAAATGCTCTGCGCCTTATCTAAATCTTGGCGCAAATGCTCGAGGCGCTCTTCGTGGATTTTTTCCTTGGGGTCCGCGACTGCCGGGCTTATGAGCAAGGCAAAAAGTGCTGCAGCCGCAATAAAACTACGGTATCCATTCACTAAAAGGTGGGCAAAAACTGTAGTTGCCTCATTTATGAGGCGTGACAAGAACGCAAGTGATGCCCGATAAATCGGGCAACTACAGTTTAGGCGCCAATTCGCGAATGGTAACAAGCAACGCGTGATTTTCATCGCGGGGCCGTTCCGCGGAACATCTCCAAAATCAATTCCGGCATCGGTGTGGGTTCGAATTGCGGGTTGAGGCAGGCCAGCGTCGTGGCGCCTTCGGCCAGCAACGTTGCGTCGGATTTACGCAGCACTTTGTAGGAATGATCAATGCGCACCAACGACGATCGCTCCACCTTGAGTTCCACACAGAGCACGTCGTCGTACATCGCCGGCGATTTTAAGTGGCAGCTCGCC
>CAZOWS010000320.1:0-2865 GCA_964583365.1 uncultured Actinomycetota bacterium | reverse complement strand
CAGCAAAAAGTCCTGCGGGGATATTCCCAATTTCTTTAGCGCCTCCAAGCCAGCCTCGCACACAGCTTTATTTGCATCGAGGAGAAATTTCTCCAGCCACGATTGAAATTTAGCGAGAGAAATATTTTGGCCATCGGTGGTTTTAACGCCACGGGACACTAGGGCCGCCAACGCCTGCGCTGCGCCAATACGTGTGCTGGTATTGCGCGAGGAAAGACGATTAATCAGTTGTTTTACAAGTTCGGGCGTTACCGTCCACCCATCGCCCTGGCCCACTGTTCCCGTCGAACGAGCAGCCGCTGAAGCCGGCGCAGGTTGGGCTTTTTCTAATCGCCCAGACACCTGCTCGCGCTGGCCCCGCAGGATTGCGAGTTTAGATTCGATCTCCACTCGCTCTTTTTCGAGAGCAAATGTTTCGGGTGATGCATCCCCCACTTTCTTGATTTCCCACTCGCTGTCACCGCTGGGTGACCAAATGTTGAAATGCGCTGGCCCATTGTAGTTTGGATAGGCCATCAAATTTTCGTCGGGGTCGCTAATCATTTCTAATGGTGATTCGAAAATCTCTTTCGCCGTTATGGTTTGCGCATTGACAAACTTCTTCGACCATGGCTCCAAATCGTACACGTAAACCTTATTTGCCACGCTTACGACAAGATATTGTTCAGCAATGACGCACCAGTGCTCTGCCTTTTTTAAGAAGGAATACTTGCCCAGTGGGATAAGGGCGCTTCCTCTTATACCTTCCACAATAAATTCTTTTTTTCCTGCCCGATCCCACACGGTAAATTCTAAATCCTTCACGGTGAATGAGTCGCCACCCATGCCAATGCTCGGCATTGGTTGTGTCCGTTTTGGTAAATCCCCAATTTTTTCGACAGTGGTTTTCGGGAGGTTTGACTGCGCGCGCAATTCTTGTAATGACTTGTCTATCATGGCCAGCCTGCGTTCCATGGCATCTATGCCATCAACCACAGGTTCCAAACCGGATAAGCCACTAAGTTGGCTTTGAAGAGACGCAAGTTCTTTCTCGAGATCTGCAATTTGCGCAGGAGAAAGGGTAATTCGTTCCAATGGCCTAGACTCCCCAATTCGATATGTCCTCATGGAATTACCGGTCCCAACGTCGAAGGCCCCATTTTCAAGCCTCGGCGTTAATGACCATATTTTTTCCCCGAAATCAGATATTTCGCCTATTTGGTTTTTGAAAAGTTCCTCAACTTTTGTAGATTTCCTAACCCAAGGATTTACACCCTCCAGATCAAATATTTTTAAGGATTGTCTAAATGCGATGATTAAATATCTATCCGAGACCGCCGCAACGCCAATAACATCTGCGCCGAACGGCTTTCTCACCCAAATACGCGCCTGACCTTCCGGGCGATCTTCAGAAACCAGAATTTCCTTCACATCGGCTGGACTGATTTCAAACTCTAGTCCTCGATTAACAACCTTGTTATCTAGCTGTTCCTTTTTAGTTGGCACGGGCCCTATTGAACCCTCGCACGTCACTCGGCCTTGCACTACAAGAGCGGGAAGTTTTCCTGCTTGCAATATCTTGCCAATGCAAGCAATCCTGGATTCCAGCCCACCTTCTAGTTGAACCTTTATCATTTCGGCCAACTGCCATTTTATTTCATCCAAGCGGGCACGATAATCTTTCGATTGCTCGATATCAGAGCCCAATCGCGCAATCTCTTTCTCAAGTTCGGTGGATTCGGTTCCCAACCCTGCAGCTAATATTCTTTCGATTTCAGTAACACTAGCCGTTATGGCGACGTCTTGTTCGGATGTCATTTCAGAAGCCTTGGGCGTGAGCTGCTTTGCTATTTCAAGCATCCGCCGATTTTTTTTGATTAAATTTCCTATTCCATGTTGCAAATAACCATCATCGGGTTTCATGTTTTCAGCGATAGGATTCCACGCTTTTTGTTTATCTCCCATGCGGACAGCTTTGAGTGACTCTATCATTCCCTCCCAAAAGAGCTTTTCCTCAGCCGGTTGAGCGAACTTTAGGATATTTGAAAACAACACTTCTTCATCCGTACGCAGCGCACCAGTCCGAATCCCCATAAAAAACTCCAAGATATCCGTAAACCAGAAATCACCTTGCCACTTACTTCTAAAGTCTATGATTTCTTGATTAAGATCCAACCATTGTTTGCTCGACTTATCCAATCCCTCTTGCTTTTGCATTATCTCTCCTTCCTTTTCTTCTTGGGCAGCTATCTTTTTATTTAAGAATGAATGAAAGTTTTCTAAAAATTCAACTTTCCATTTCTGGTAAGGTTCGTATTGCGCAGGTGGGACAGCTTGAGCCGCTGGTGCTGCAGGTTTTGCGACAGGCAATTTAATCCACAGGCTCGTCATGCCCTCTTCCTGATAGAAATTAAACTCGGCGCCGAGAGCTTTAAGATGAAAATGAGCCAAAGCCAGACCTTGCAAAGGTTTCTCCAAGTCTTTGCGAATTTGTTCCTCAGACGCATAGTTCATTTCATAAAAAAGACGCTGCAGCCCCCGAGATAAGGGGGCATTGAAGCGTACTTCTCCAACCAAAGCATCCCCAGCAAGTGCCCATCGCGCCTCAACTTTCTTGCCTTGCTGGGCAGCGATTTGGGCTATTGGTTCCAGCTTGGGTCTCAACTCGCCCTGCTCCAATTGATCGAAATTCAGGACGCGGCCTTCTTTGTGAAGATAGACTTGTTTTAGATTGGATTTTTTGGCTAGTCGCGTGGCTTCAGCCAGCCAGGTTGTGACAGGCGAGATTGCTTCGGCGATTGTCTCGCTCCGCTCCCCTCGCAATGACAGTTGCTCCCCCGTCGCTTTGATAATCTCTCACATCTCACGTTCTTTGGCCCAGAAAGC
>CAZOWS010000319.1:0-9203 GCA_964583365.1 uncultured Actinomycetota bacterium | reverse complement strand
CGCTAGCCCTTCTTTTTTCACAAATAGCCCAGGTTCCTCCGGCCGAGCGGCCTCAGTTTGGTAAATGGGTCAATGAGGCCAAGATTGCGTCTGCGCAGCTTCTCGATGCGAAGGTCTCTGCGCTTTCTTCTGAAGCCTTATCCCATCGGTATCGCTCGGAAGCTCTGGACATAACGCTGCCGGGTCGCCGTTTGCCTGTGGGCCATCAGCATCCTCTCACGCGCGTTCTCGCGGAAATACTCGAAATATTTCGCAGCCTGTCGTTCACTATCGCCGACGGTCCGGAGATAGAAACCGATTATTACAATTTTGAGGCTTTGCATATTCCAGCCAATCATCCGGCGAGGGACATGCAGGATACGTTTTATCTGAGGGAAAGTCCCTCTACCTCCCAATCGTTTCTACCGCGCTCCGCTTGCTCCTTACAAAGGAGGGGGGAAACTGCGCATCTGCTGCGCACGCATACTTCGCCGGTGCAAATTCATGTGATGGAAAAATCGCAGCCGCCTTTGCGAGTCGTCAGCGGAGGGAAGGTTTATCGCCGGGACGATGACATTACGCATTCTCCGATGTTTCATCAAGTTGAAGGGTTCATGGTGGACACGGACATCAGCATGGCCGATTTGAAAGGTCTCCTGACGCTTTTTGTGGCGCGCATGTTCAGCCCTGACACGAAGCTGCGTTTCAGGCCGAGTTTTTTTCCCTTCACGGAACCCAGTGCCGAAATAGATATCTCGTGCATCCTGTGCCACGCCAAGGGTTGCCGCGTATGTAGCAACACAGGCTGGCTGGAGGTTATGGGTGCGGGCATGATACATCCGGAAGTTTTTCGTTCGGTGCATTATGATGTCAAGCGATGGCGCGGATTCGCGTTCGGCATGGGCGTCGAGCGTATCGCGATGCTCAAATATGGCGTGAGCGACATACGACTGTTTTTTGAAAACGATCAGCGATTTTTGAGGCAATTTTAAGTTGTCATACAGAGAACATGTCATCCTGAGCGCAGCGAAGGATCTAGTTAGTACCGATCGAGATCCTTCCGAATTGTTTCTGATGCGCTACGCTTGTCCCTCAGGATGACAGGGGAGCGCAAATGAAAATCACGCTCAACTGGTTGAAGGAGTTTGTTCCCGTGGAAATGTCCACGGAGGTGTTGGTCTCTGCGTTGACCAATGCTGGCCTGCCCGTGGCCTCGGTGGAAACGCGGGGTAAAGGGCTGGAAGGTGTTGTTGTCGGAAAAATCCTCAAAATAGAAAAGCATCCGGGGGCCGATAGGCTCACGGTCTGCCGCGTGGACATAGGGAAGGAAACTCTCAAAATCGTTTGCGGCGCTAAGAACATGAAGGAACAGGATTTGATTCCTGTTGCGACTGTTGGGACAATGTTGCCCGGCGGCATGCGCATTGAGCAGGCTACGATTCGTGGGGAATCCTCATTCGGCATGATGTGCTCGAAACGCGAACTCGGCATGCTAGAGGAGCCCCACCCTATCCTCCCCGCACAGCAGGGAGGGAAAAAGTTGGACGCGGGATTGCTTATTCTCGATGCTGCCGCCACCATTGGGCAATCCATTGCCGACGCTCTTGGCTTGGCCGACACGTTGATTGACATCGAAGTCACGCCGAATCGGTCGGATTGTTTGAGCATTCTGGGTATAGCACGTGAAATCGCTGCGATTACGGGGAAGAAAATGGAGCCACGCCCGCCCCTCACCCTGCCCTTTCCCATGGGGAGAGGGAAAAAAAATACAAACAAGTTGCTGAATTTGCCGGTGACGGTTGCAGCTACCGCGAAAGATCTTTGCTTCCAGTACTGCGGTTGCCTCTTGGAAAATGTGCAAGTTGGCCCATCCCCAAATTGGTTGAAGCGACGGTTGGAATCCATCGGCTTGCGCAGTGTCAACAACGTGGTGGATATTACCAATTATGTTTTGATGGAGCAGGGACAGCCTTTGCACGCGTTCGATGCGGACACATTGCAAGGTGGGGCAATTAAGGTACGACTCGCGCGCGCGGGTGAAACAATTAAAACGATTGATCAAACCGTGCGGTCCTTGCAAACCGACATGCTTGTCATTGCCGACGAGAACAGACCCGTCGCTCTGGCCGGTGTAATGGGCGGTTTGGAGACGGAAATTTCGGCGGCCACTAAGCGCGTGTTTTTGGAAAGCGCTTACTTTGCTCCTGCATCCGTACGCAAAACATCCAAAGCCCTGGGACTAAAAAGCGATTCATCCTACCGTTTTGAGAGGGGAGTGGATTCCGCCAACGTCGTGCCCGCGATGATGCGCGCGATAGATTTGCTGCAAGAATTTACGGGCGCGATACCCGGACCCGTACAAAAAATTGTGACGAAGAAATTTACGCCCCGAAAAATTCGTTTCGCGGCCGAAACAATTTCCTCCATCCTTGGGATGGAAGCTAAAGGAACTCAAATTGCATCTGTGCTGAAACGCCTGGGTTTTGATGTTGCCGGAGACGCGAAAAAGATTTTGACCGTGACCGTGCCGTCTTTCCGCCCGGACGTGGAAGGGGTGGAGGACTTGGCTGAGGAGTTTGGGCGCATGGTGGGCTACGAGAACATACCCGTAAAATTCCCTAAGGCGCTCTTACAGGCGCCGGTTGGTGTTGCCGACGAGATTGCGCTTATCCGGCAGCATTTGCTGGGCCAGGGCTTCGATGAAGTTGTGCATCTCAGTTTCATGAGTGGCAAGCGTGCGGTGCAATGGAAGACAGAGGCGGGATGCAATGCCGCGCTCGCAGAAATTGCCAATCCGATAGACCAGGATCATCCCTTGTTACGCAGTTCACTCTTAGATGGATTGATCGAGAACATTGCGTTGAATCAAAATCGTAGCTCCGATCACGCGATGTTATTCGAGACAGGCCATGTTTTTGACAATGCGGGCGAGCTGCACGAAAAAAAACGTTTGGCGATTGCGGGCGCGGGCGCGATGCCATTCGTGCAATGGGAGGGGAAGAAAAGATTGTTCGACTTCTTCGATTTGAAAGGGGCCGTGGAAGCCTTGTTGGAAGGGCTTCGCATGACGTCTCCTATTTTTCAGCCGCTGGAAGAAAAATCCGCGTTTCAACCCGGTCAGGCTTGCAGGATTCTGCACGCCGATAAGGAAATCGGGCGCATGGGCAAGCTTGCTCCCAATATGGCCGCCCTCTACGATTTGCGATGGAACGTGTTTTTATGTGAACTTGATCTAGATCATTTGCTACACTATGCGGGTGAACAGAGAATGCAGTACCAGGCTTTCTCCAGATTTCCTTCTGTGCTACGTGATATTGCGCTAATTCTGGACAAAGCTGTTCCGGCCGGAGACGTGGCGGAATTCCTTAGAGGCCATAGGCAGGGTTTGCTGGAAGACGTCACTCTGTTTGATCTTTTCGAAGGTAAAAATATAGGGGAAGGCAAAAAAAGTTTGGCTTTCCGTTTGCGGTATCGCGGGGCAGACCGCACGTTGACGGAAGAAGAAGTGCAGACATTGCACACAAGTATAGTCGCCGCATTGAAAGCCAAATGGGGCTGTGAACTACGGGAGGCATCGTAAATCATGGATGCAAACATAGACGTCGTACAATCCGTAGCGGAAGACAAAAAGAATGTCACGGTGCAGATTTTTGGCGCCGACTATCCGATTGCGGGAGCCAAAGATCCTCAGCACTTGGAGGAACTTGCCCGCTACGTGGATACTAAGATGCGCGATATCGCGAAGGGTTCGCCCCTTTTATCCGCGGGCAAGGTCGCTATTCTCGCCGCTTTAAACATGGCCGACGAGTTGTACTGTCTTCGAGCCTTGCAGCAACGCTTGCGCGAAACGACCGGTAGTCGCGTGGCCCAGCTCGTGAAAAAGATTGACAAATACGCCCAAAAGGCGTAGCATCCAAGCAGTTCTTTGAATGTTCCCTGCTGTGCGCGATACGATGAGCATGTTTTTGTTACCAACAGCTACCTAAAGGGATTCCAAATTTCTTCTGTATTATGTTGCAGAAGATGAGGAGACCCACTTGGTCATAGGGTGGCATGAACGCTTATCAACGGCACAGCGGGGTATTTTTTTTTCAGGCTGCTGAAAAGGGCCAATTGCGGCGTTGCGCGCTGCGCGATGAGCCTCCTCGGTCGCTTGCGCGCGCCTTGCAATTAGCTCCTTTTGAGCAGCCTGTTATCTAAAATGAGATAAAAAATGCGCGCTTCTTCGAAAAACAATCTGCGGAAAAAAATAACTCTCCTCAAACAAACTCTAAAGCGGAGTTTACTGCTTAGAGAGAGCCGAGCTATTGTTCGTCATCTGGCCCGCTGGTCCGAGTATAAAAAAGCAAAAACCATTCTGTTTTACAGTCCTCTTGATAAAGAAGTTCAATTGCAATCCTTGATGAGAAAAGCGCTCGCACAAGGTAAGGTGATTTGTTTGCCCGCATGCAATGCAAGCAGAGGTACGATGAAGCCTTATTCCATCCGCTCGGAAAAAGATTTGGCGATGGGTCCCTATGGAATTTTAGAGCCCAAAAAGATTTCCGGGCGCCTGATGAAACGCAGCAGAGTGGAATTGATGCTGATTCCCGGAATCGCCTTCGACGCGAGGGGGAATAGGCTCGGCAGAGGAAAAGGGTATTACGATAGATTTCTTAAGTCTTGGGCCGGTAAAGCAAAAACTGTCGGTGTTGCTCTTGCCGAACAGGTCATGCCGAGAGTTCCCGCGGGGAAAAATGATTTTCCGCTGCAATATTTAGTTCACCCCGCCGGGATTATTTCCTGCGCCATCAAGGAGAAATCATGAGCGACATTTTACGCGTGCTGGCGGTTGGCGATACGGTAGGCACCCCGGGCAGAAACGCGATCACTCGCCTGTACCCGCGCATCAAAAAAGAATACGGCATTGATTTTTTTGTCGCCAATTGCGAGAACACGGCCGGCGGCAACGGGATTACGCCCAAAATCGCCCAGGAGATGATTATCTCCGGCGTGGACTGCATCACTCTGGGCGATCATGTCTGGGATCAAAAAGAAATCATGGATTATTTGGGCAAAGAGCAACGGCTGTTGCGGCCGCTGAATTATCCTGCCGGCGTCCCAGGGCACGGCAGTGCTGTATTGCCGGCCCATGATGGCACAAGCGTAGGGGTCATCAATGCCCTCGGGCGTGTGTTCATGCACGTGCAGTCGGACAATCCGTTCACGACAGTCAAAGCAGAAGTGGATCGTTTGCGACAAACGACGAAAATCATAATCCTGGATTTTCACACCGAGGCGACATCAGAAAAAGTTGCGATGTTCCGCTACCTCGATGGGCAGGTGAGTTTAATATTTGGAACGCACACGCATATTCAGACGGCCGATGAGCAAGTGAGTCCGAAGGGGACAGCGTATATCACGGATTGCGGCATGACGGGGCCGTACGACGGAATCATCGGGCGCGTGAGCGATCAGGTCTTGTATCGTTTCTTGACGCAGATGCCGAAGAAAATGGAAGTGGCTGCAGGTGACGCGCGTCTCTCCGGCGTCATTACGGAAATCGACAAGGGCACGGGGCGCGCGGTAAAAATCACGAGGCATCAGTGGAAATTGGAGGGCGAGTTGGTGTGTTGACGCAGGAAAAAATATACACCGTTGGCGAGATTTGCCGCAATATCAAGGCCACGCTCGAGCAACGTTTCGCGGGTGGTGTGTGGATTGAGGGCGAGATATCCAACATGCGTGTCCCTTCCTCGGGACACGCGTACTTTTCTCTGAAAGATGCCGAAGGCATGATCAACGCGGTGATGTTCCGCGGCAGCGCCTCCGGACTTCGCTTCGCGCCGGTGGACGGGCTCAAAGTGCTCGTGTTCGGCGAATTGACCATTTACGAAGCCCGCGGCGTCTATCAGGTTATCGTGCGTCGCATGGAGCCGCAGGGATTGGGCGCTTTGCAATTGGCGTTCGAGCAGTTGAAAGCGAAGCTCGAGGCTGAGGGTCTTTTCGACGTTGCGCGCAAGAAAGCAATCCCGACTTTTCCCCAGCGCATTGCCATTGTCACGTCACCCACGGGGGCGGCGATTCGCGATATTCTTCATGTCTTGGGCCGGCGATTCTCCAATTTGGACATAGCGATTTATCCGGCGGCTGTGCAGGGCAAGGGCGCTGCGGCAGAAATAGCGCAAGGCCTGCACGACATAAATGAGATCGGAGGCTTCGATATTATTTTGGTCACGCGCGGCGGGGGAAGCCTCGAAGATCTTTGGCCTTTCAACGAAGAGATTCTCGCGAGGGCCATTGCGGCGTCGCGCATACCGGTTGTTTCGGCCGTGGGCCATGAAATTGACACGACCATTTGCGACATGGTGGCCGATTTGCGCTGCGCAACGCCTTCTGCGGCTGCGGAATTGATTATAGGCCGCAAAGAGGACATTTTGAGTCATCTGGAATCCCTCCGCGAGGCCCTGTGCGTGTCCCTGGAAACCCTTGTGCTGAAGCTGCACAATCGCCTACAATGGGTTCTGCGCTCGCCGGGGTTTCTCGAGTCAGGAAAGCTGGTAGAGTCCTATGCACAGCGCGTGGATGATGCGAGAGAGGGTATGGAAGAGTGCTTGTCCCGCGGCTTGGAAAGAGCGCAGGCGGATTTTCGGCGTTTGATGGAGAAGTTGGACGTGTTGAGTCCGCTAGGGGTTTTGGGCAGAGGGTATAGCATTACGTTTAAACAGGGATCGGACTCGATTGTGAGAGATGCCCAGGAATTGAAGGTCGGGGATACGATTAAGAGCATGTTGGCAAAAGGTAGCGTGGTATCCAAAATTTCGGCCACACAATGAAAAAGAAAACTGAACAGACAGAAGATTTGAAATTCGAAGTGGCGCTCTCTCGCCTAGAGAAAATTGTCGAGGCGATGGAATCCGGCGAGGTTGGCCTGGAAGAGTCTCTCAAGCGCTACGAAGAAGGCGTCGGTCTGGCCCGCACTTGCCATCAAAAATTAAACGAGATTCAAAAGCGCATAGATATTTTGAAAAAGGATTCAGAAGGGCAGTGGAAACGCGTGCCGTTTGACGCAGAGACCGAAGAAGAGACAAGCCCAGCAGAATAGGAAACAGTTGAGCTTCTTGTCATCCTGAGCGAAGCGAAGGATCTACATGGCCTAACAAGATCCTTCGCCCGCCACTGAAGCGATGGCGGACTCAGAATAACCAAGCTTCGCTCAGGATGACAGGCGCCTGAGCAGTTAGTTTTGTTTTTTGCTTTTTGTGACAGAAATTAATAGGAGACGTCATGCCAGGATATTTAGATATGGTCAACAACCCCGCGGATATCAAGCGCCTGCATCTGGATCAATTGGAAGTGCTCGCGCAAGAGCTGCGCAATCGCATCATCGAAGTATGCGCAAAGACTGGTGGGCATCTGGCATCAAGTCTCGGAGCCGTGGAACTGGTTCTGGCTATTCATTATGTTTTCAACGCACCGGACGACAAGATTGTCTGGGATGTTGGGCATCAAGCCTACGCGCACAAGTTGATTACTGGTAGACGTGAGCGATTTCATACGATTCGCCAGCTCGGCGGCCTTTGCGGATTCACGACGCCGGATGAAAGCGAGTACGATGCCTACGTGGCAGGGCATAGCGGGCCTGCGATTTCCGCTGCATTGGGCATGGCCATGGGCCGGGACTTGCGCGGGGAAACGGACAGAAAGGTCATAGCCGTTATCGGTGATGCCACGTTGACCGGGGGTATCGCCTTCGAGGCGCTGAACAATGCCGGCCATCTTGCGAAAAATTTTCTCGTTATCTTAAACGACAACAAAATGTCCATAGCTCCAAACGTAGGAGCCATCAGCCATTATCTCAATCGCATCATGATGTCGAATTTTTACAACAAGGTTGTATCCGAGGTGGAAGGCGCTTTAGGAAAGATCCCAAAAGTGGGCCAGCAAATCGTGAGGGCAACGCATAAAGTCGAAGAGGGTATCAAGAGCATGATCATGCCCGGCGTTATTTTTGAAGAGCTGGGTTTCCGCTATCTCGGACCCGTGGACGGACATGATTTGGGCGGGCTAATCAAGACGCTGGAAAAAGTGAAGGACATCAAGCAACCGGTGCTGCTGCATATGCACACCGTGAAGGGCAAAGGATACACATTTTCCGAAAACGATCCGCAAACGTATCATGGGACTCCTTCGTTCAACACGACCAACGGGGAAATGAAAAAAGACAACACGCCGAGCTACACGAATACCTTTGTTCAGGAGCTCATGGAAATCGCGAAAGTGGACACGCGCGTTTTGGCCATCACCGCGGCGATGCCGGACGGAACGGGACTGACGAAGTTCGCGAAGGCGTTTCCAAATCGCTTTTTCGACGTGGGTATTGCGGAGGCCCATGCCGTGTCTTTTGCGGCGGGGCTCGCGACCAAAGGGTTCCGGCCTGTCGTGGCGATTTACTCCACGTTCTTGCAACGCGCGGTGGATCAGATCATTCACGACGTGTGTTTGCAGAATCTCCCCGTCACTTTTTGCATGGACAGGGCTGGCATAGCGGGTGAAGACGGTGCGACGCATCAGGGCATGTTCGACATCGGATTTTTGCGCAATATTCCGAACTTGATTCTCATGCAGCCCAAGGATGGGCAGGAGCTCGGACAAATGCTGCGGCTGGCCATGGATCACGGCGGGCCTGTGGCGATTCGCTATCCCAAGGGAAAATGCACGCCGATGGAGGGCTTTGAAAACGCAAAACCCTTCAAGGTCGGGGAAGCGGAGATCCTGCGTGAGGGCAAGGACGGGCAATGCGTCGTTTTGGGGAATTTGGTCGAGGTCGCGATGGAAGTCGCTCGGCGCTTGTCCGCAGATGGCATCGAGTTGGGCATCGTGAACGCGAGATTCGTGAAGCCTTTGGATAGAAATCTTCTCACGCGCGTGCTGAGCGGGGCCGGGCGCATCATCACGATGGAGGAAGGCGTATTGCACGCGGGTTTCGGAAGCGCGATATTGGAATTTTTGCAGGAAGATAATATCCAGCATGGCAAAGTCGTACGTATTGGGTTTGCCGATAAATTTATCCATCATGGCAATCGCAATGTCTTGCTTGCCGCTGCGGGTCTTGACGCCGATTCCGTTTACGCCAGATTAAAAAAAGAATTTCTCCCCGGAAAAGAAAATTCACGCTTTGATGATAATCTCATCACTCTCAAGAGGGCTTAAGTTTTCTTTCATCCCCACTGTCATCCTGAGCG
>CAZOWS010000318.1:0-4511 GCA_964583365.1 uncultured Actinomycetota bacterium | reverse complement strand
ATCGTCGGCCATTCCGATTTGTACTTTGTCCAACAGATCCAGGAGAACAGGCTGATCCAGCGTGAGAGGACATTGCGTGTAGGAATGCCCGGCAAACACTACCAAACCCAAGCGATCGTTGGGCCGGCTTTCAATAAACCGCCGCATCGCATCCTTGGCAACATACAATCTATTTTCCCGTCGCCCGTTCATCGTAAAATCCTCGGCGCGCATAGAGCCGGAAATATCCAGCACCATCATGATATCCACTCCTTCGGAGCTCACGCGTATGACGGAATCCCCTCGTTGTGGCCGCGCCAAAGCTAGCACGAAGAGCGCTATCACGGCCGAGAAAAAAATAAACCCAAATGCCTTGGGGCTAAAAAATCTCAACTGAAGTTCCTTTAGCATCGCCGTGGACGTGAAGCGTATTGCGGAGGAGCGCGCAAACATGCGTTTCCATAACCACAACAGCGGTATCAACAGCAATAGCGCCAAGAGTGTTTTGTCCGCGAACGTCATCATCGCGCCACCTCCGAAACCGTCTGCTCGGGAGCAAGCTCCGGCTTGGGTTTCGTTTCCTCCACAAAATTACGGACAATCACCACGCCTTGCGACATTTCGGCCGGCGAGGCCGCGTATTTTGCGAATTTAATCATGTCGCAAAACGCGAGAAATTTGCCCAACAACGCATGCTGCTCAGGGCTGAACTCCTTACGTCCGTGCATTTCCTTGATAAATTCTTCCGTCGTGCGCTCGGGCGCCATGACCGCGAAGCGCTTTTCCACGTACGAGCGAAAAATCCCCGACAATCGCTCTGCAAACTCCTTGAATTTCCCGGCCTCCAGCCATCCCGAGTCCAAAAGACTCTGCAACTCGGCTAGCGCCCATTCATGCGGCAATAACGGTGGTATGGCAGGCTTGCGATTCTTCCAATACCGGTACCCCAAGAATCCCCCGATTACCAGCGCCACGATGCCTCCCGCAACCGCAAGCCAAAACCAGAACAGCTCAGGCAACTCCGCCGGGCCCTTGATGTCCTTGATATCTCCCTGCAAATCCCCTTCCTTAAGAACCGTGCGAACATCCAAATAAACAGAGGGCGTCTTCATGGTTTTAGCCTGTGCGTCGCCGCTAGCTTTGTACGTTACTTCTAAAGCTGGAAAAATATAGGCCCCGGTTTTTTCGGGGGACAACGCCCATTCACGGCGATAGAGAATTTGATCGCTGCCGATTTTTTTGGGCTCGGACGACGGTGCGTCCTTGATATCCAATCCCGTCTGGGGAGGCAATTCTACAGCCAGCGTCACCTCCACGTTTTTGCGCGCAATGGCTTGCAACGTAAACATCACTTTGTCGCCGACGGCCGCGACGGCCTTGTCCACACGCGCCTCCGCGCGAATCGGCTGATCCGCGGCCAGTTTTTCTATTTTCGCGGACTGCCCGTTGCATCCCGCGAGAAGTGTGAAAGCTGTCATTGCGAGCAAAGCGAAGCAATCTCCCAGGACCTTTCGAGATTGCTTCGTCGCTACGCTTCTCGCAATGACAATAGTCTCAACGCCCCGATGCACGGCGCCGCCTCCTGTCTCGAAAGAATCGTTCCATGGGCATCACGTAAGGCTGATCGGTGCTGATCAATATTCTGTCAACACCGCAGGAGCGAAAAAACTGCTCGTCTTTTTTCAGGCGCGCGAGACCTAAACTCTTGTATTCGTCGCGCAAGCGTTTGTTCCACGTGTTCACCGTGACCGTCTCGCCCGTCTCGCTGTCTTCCAACGCAACAAAACCCACCCGAGGCAATTCCATCTCGCGCGGATCCACCACCTCCACCGCGATCAGGTCATGCCTGCGGGCCGCAACTTTTAAGGGTTTGGAAAAATCGGGAGAAATGATATCAGAGATCAAGAACGTCTCCGTGCGCCGCACCTTCAGCGAACTCAGAAATTCGAGCGCGCTGGCTATCGAGGTGCGTTCGTGGCTCGGCTGAAAATAGAGAATTTCGCGTATCACGCGTAGCACATGCCGCAGGCCCTTCATCGGGGGAACGTATTTCTCCACCTCGTCGGTAAAAATAATCAGCCCCACCTTGTCGTTGTTGCGAATCGCCGAGAACGCGAGCACCGCGGCGAGCTCGGCGGCTTGCTCGCGCTTGAGAATTTTGCCGGAGCCAAATTTCCCGGAGCCACTCGCATCCACGAGCAGCATCACCGTCATCTCGCGCTCTTCCACAAAACGCTTGATGAAAGGATGCCCCATGCGCGCTGTGACATTCCAGTCTATCGTGGTGACATCGTCCCCGGCCTGATATTCGCGCACCTCTTCAAATTCCATTCCGCGGCCATTGAACGTACTCACGTATTCGCCGGCAAACAGTTCGTTGACCATCTTCGCGGTGCGAATATGGATTTGACGAACTTTTTGAAGAACTTCTTTCGGGATCATGGCACCGCAATCGAATTGAATATCGTCTGAATGATTTTCTGCGAATCCATTTCCTCCGCTTCCGCCTCGTAGCTTACGATCACGCGATGACGCAACACGTCCATGCCAATGGTCTTGACATCCTGCGGCACCACGTATCCGCGGCCTTGCATGAAAGCAAAGGCCTTGGCCGCCAGCGTCAGATAAATCGTCGCGCGCGGCGATGCGCCGTACTCGATAAAATTCTCCAGATCAAGCTTGTAGGCCTTCGGATCGCGCGTGGCCAACACGATATCCACGATGTATTCCTTGATCTTGTCGTCGAGGTAAATGTCGTTGACGACTTGACGCATCTCGAATATCTCCGCCGCGTTGATCACGGGTTTCACTTCGATCTTTTTGCTGATTTGCGCCATGCGATCCAATATCTGCAGCTCTTCTTTCCTGTTCGGGTACCCAACATTGAGCTTCAGCATGAACCTATCCACTTGCGCTTCGGGCAGAGGGTATGTCCCTTCCTGCTCGATGGGATTTTGCGTGGCCAACACGAGAAATGGCTTCGGCAACGGATGCGTCTCGTCGCCCAACGTGACCTGGCGCTCTTGCATCGCCTCGAGCAACGCACTCTGCACCTTGGCTGGCGCGCGATTGATTTCATCGGCCAAAATAATGTTGGCGAAAATCGGCCCTTTTTTCGTGCGAAAATTTCCTTCTTTGGGGTTGTAAACCAGCGTCCCCACAAGGTCCGCAGGCAGCAAATCAGGAGTAAACTGCACGCGCTTAAACGACGTGTCCAACGCTTCAGCCAACGTCTTGACACTCAACGTCTTTGCCAAACCCGGGACACCCTCCAACAGCACATGCCCATCGGCCAACAAGCCCACCAGCAACCGCTCCACCATATAGTTCTGACCTACGATAACCTTGCCCACCTCCATGATGACGCGCGCCAGAGGCTCGCTCATCGCTTTCACTCTTTCTTGGATTACGCGTATGTCGGTATTCATGAATTAGTCTCCTATTGTTACCTTTCTCAAAAAAACAAAATACAAACGCAAAAGATAAAAGCGATGTTCTACTAAAGACGAAGCGGCGCGCATTAGGTTCCACGACTGATTAAAAAAGGCGGGATTTAGATACATTGCAGCAAACCTCAGACTATGACTTCCTCCGTCTCGGGGTCAAAAAAATGCACCTTGCTCATGTTGAAAACCATCTCGAGCTTTTGATTCACCTCGGCCTGGTCATGCGCATCCACGCGGGCGATGAACGATTGCGTCCCCGTGGATAAATAAAGGAAAATTTCCGAGCCCATCGGTTCCACGACCTCCACTCTCGCCGTGATGGTATGGTCCGGCGACGCATCGCCCACGAAAAGCTTGTCGTAAATGTCCTCGGAGCGAATGCCAAACACTATATTTTTGTCCTGATACTTTTCCAATTTCCCCGCCATCTCTTCGGTAATGCGAACGCAGCAATTTTCCTCTTTGAAATACAGCCCGCCGTTCTTCCGCACAATGCTGCCGTTTAAAAAATTCATCGGGGGATTGCCGATAAAACCCGCCACGAATTTATTGGCCGGTTTCTCGTAAAGAGAAATGGGATCGGCGACTTGCTGAATAAAACCGTCTTTCATGACGACAATGCGATCCCCCATCGTCATCGCCTCCACCTGATCGTGCGTGACATAAATCATCGTGGCCTGCAAGCGCAGATGCAACTTGATAATTTCCGTGCGCATCTGCACGCGTAATTTCGCGTCCAGATTAGACAACGGTTCGTCGAAAAGGAACACCTTGGGCCGCCGCACGATGGCCCTGCCAAGCGCCACGCGCTGCCGCTGTCCCCCGGACAAAGCCTTGGGTTTACGTTCCAAGAGCGACGTAATGCCAAGAATCTCAGCGGTCTCGCGCACGCGTTGATCAATTTCGGATTTGGGATATTTGCGAAGCTGCAGACCAAACGCCATGTTGCGGTACACCGTCATGTGGGGATAGAGCGCGTAATTCTGAAAAACCATCGCGATGTCCCGGTCTTTGGGCGGGACATTGTTGACCAACTTGTCCCCGATAAAAATCTCGCCCTCAGAAATCTCTTCCAGGCCCGCGACC
>CAZOWS010000317.1:0-7683 GCA_964583365.1 uncultured Actinomycetota bacterium | reverse complement strand
TCTCAATAGACACTGCAATCGAAGCAGCTCCGTTTGGCCTGCGCATCAAACGATTACGGCCAAAGATCTACGAGGCCCGCGTGGATATTTCTACAAGAATCATGTTCTTCGCCGACAAAAACATCGTCCGTCTCCTCTCGTTGGGTAATCATGACGACATCTTGCGCGTACTAAAACAAATCGATACGCTCTCTTAGCCCATCTTCGCGGATTCGACCTAATTCAGAATATTTTTAATCCATAAGTGGTTGATTGTCCGTAACGCGTATTTTCGGTTGAGTGGATGGTCAATGAGCGTGAAAACGCGCAACTTGCCGAGCATTTCATTGCTGAAACCTATCGCAAGCAAGGCATCAAGAAGGGCGAACTAACGATACACGCGGATAGGGGTTCTTCAATGACAAGCAAGCCGGTAGCATTGTTGCTATCGGACCTGGGTGTCATTAAGACCCACAGCAGGCCCCAGGTGTCCAACGACAATCCAGAATTGATTAACCCAGCCTCGATCAAGGCATTCAAAATGCCTATTGTCGCAATCTTCTTGCACTAGGCTGCTTTTTTTATCTTCCGCAAGGCTACGTTAGTAAGAACCCGTAGAGCATCATTGACCGATTTAGAATCCGGGAAAAGATGTGCAAGATCCTTGGAAAGGAGAACGATATTCGTTCCAGCTTTGTAACGCTTAGCATATTTGCCTCGCACACCTTTTGAAAAATCATATTCTTTCAACATATCAGTTTCTTTTTTCATAGCTTTTTCTCTCATGGTTTGTTGCCTCACGGGCACTAATAATTCGAACGCCATCACGATTTGTATGAGCCACAACCAGTAGACGTCCTTTAATTGATAGCCCGTCACCAAAAATTGTGGCGGCCTCCTCAAACGAAATCAAATGCTTTTTTAAATTTTCGCGAGCTTTCTTATCATCCCATTCGAATTCTAAACTCATCGCTAGAATACTGGCTCCATTCCCCTACTGGTTCCGTTGGAAGATACGCCGTAATAATTGCCAGATAATCCGATTTCTGTGAACATACAAGCAGTGATAGGCCTTATGGGGATGCGTCATCCTTATGCGATATCGAGTTGTTTTTTTGCCCAGGCTAGAACAGCTACTAGGGTTTGCTTTGCACGGTCACGATCAAGCGTCTGTGTTTCAACGAGATCGTAGCGCAAAAGAACTGCATACGGATTTAATTCATCTAATCTATCCGCATCAGGGGGCATTGGCAAAGAACTCTTCGCAAGAAGCTCTATCAAGGATCCTAAATCATGAACTTTTCTAAACTCCACGCGATGGAGAGCAAGAACAGCCTTTAAGCATTTTTCAACCATTTGCTGTGCGTGAAAACCGACTGACTCATCAGCAACAGAGCTATCCAATACGAGAACGTCGAATGCACGCATGTCTCTCTGGGCGGTGACTAAAATTTGCGTGCCAGGTCAATGGGCTGCTTCATGCAGAACTTTCCCTTCCTTAAGGGCCCAATATAGTGCTGTTCCCGGAAGATGACCCCAATCCATCATTTCTTGCTGAGAGACGACGAGAACGTCTGCGGAAATTCCTAAGCCACCGAGGACTCGTCTTAACCTAACCATTTCATGAAGTTTGTCCTTTACCGATGCTTCAACCACCAGGAAATCCAAATCGGACTCGTCCTTCGCCTCCTGCCGTGCGTATGATCCGAAAAGAATCACCTTTAGCGGATGCACTTCATCCACTAAACGCTTAAGAGCCATCTGAATAGTGCTATCTAGGATCATTGGGAATCACTTTTTTATTCTACCGTCCATGTCAAAAAGGTACCACTGAAATCGCATTCATAAAACAATTGCCGCGGCGCAAGATGTATCTTCCCAAATGGGTGTTGACTGCTGCCACTTGCGTGGGAGCGGACCGTATAGCTTTATCCCGCTGCTGTCAATATCCTGCGGCGGCCAGTTCAGTAGATCTTTCCGTTGAAGACGTTGGTGTCGTCAAAAAAGACCGCTTGCAAAATTCCCTTGGTATGGTATACTTACTTTCAGAAAATAAGGAGGAGCTCATGCACGTCACCCTTTCAAGCAAAAATCAACTTACCTTACCCAAGAACATTGTTCTCCTGTTGTCCATCCATCAAGGTGATATCCTCTCCGTAAAACTGGAAGAAAATAGAATCATCCTCACGCCTCAAACACTTGAAGATAAATACCCTGAAGAGTTGCTCGCGCGCGTCGAGAACAAACTCAAAAAAGTTTTACTTCCCGGCGAGAAAAAGTTTTCCAGCGTATCTAAGCTCATCAAAAATCTTAAAGCATAGATGACGTCTTATATCCTCGTTACACACACCTCGCGTTTCAAATCCTATTATAAGAAACTATTGTCCAGAGATCAGGTCTCAATAGACACTGCAATCGAAGCAGCTCCGTTTGGCCTGCGCATCAAACGATTACGGCCAAAGATCTACGAGGCCCGCGTGGATATTTCTACAAGAATCCTGTTCTTCGCCGACAAAAACATCGTCCGTCTCCTCGCGTTGGGTAATCATGACGACATCCTGCGCGTACTAAAACAAATCGATACGCTCTCTTATAAGAACTGTGAGCAGAAGAGAACAAAATAAATACTCGGAATTAAACCCTTCTATGCTGAATGAGGAATAAAACCGTGCGCTTCTCGTTTTCCTTTCTGGTTCAAATGAAATTTTTCCCTACACCACATCCAAGATCATTGATTTGTACATCTACAGCAAGAAAACAGAGGGCCTAGGAATAACGCGCTTGCGCGGGAAAACAAGGAACGGGAAAACAAAGGGGTCAGAGTCGATTGATCCCTGATTTGGAAGGAGCTTCAATCCTCTATGAATTGATCGTTTATGCGCTTTGATGCGGAACCGCTGGATCCCTCATATATTACTTGCTATTCGGCATGAAATAAGATAATCTTACTATTGCACGTCTATAAAGGAGGTTTTATGGAGTCATTTGAAGTAACCAAGTTATCATCGAAGGGCCAAGTCGTTCTACCGCAGGCCATACGAACAAAGCTTAACCTTGACGAGGGCATGAAATTTATTGTTCTTGCACAGGGCGACACCGTTATCTTGAAAAAAATCTCACTACCCACTTTTGCTCACGCCAAGAACCTTTTAGCGGCGTCCCAAGCCTGGGCCAAGAAAGTTGGCTTGAAGCAATCCGATATCAAAGATGCCATCCGTCGTGTTCGTACGGAATCACGGTGAAAATTGTTCTAGACACCAATGTCCTGGTCTCTGGGATATTCTCGCGGGGCGTTCCATCTCGCATAGTCCTGGCCTGGATCAGCAATCGCTTCACCGTTTTTGCCACCACCTCTATCCTGGATGAATACCTCCGCGTCATTGAACGATTAAAGCAATCCAAGTCTCTTCATCTGGATCACGATTGGCCTGTTGTCCTCCAAGAGCTATGCCACATTATTCAAGTAGCCTATTTTCCAAGGCCTCTATGCAGAGACCCATCGGATGATAAGTTTTTGGCCTGTGCTCTTAGCGCCAACGTCGAATACCTTGTCTCAGGCGATGCAGACCTCCGTAAGCGTCGAATTAGGGAAGCTTCATAGATCTATTGTAGCCGCTCTCAAAAACAATTCTATGCCAAATTTTATTTTACCGTTTGGCCAGAAAGGGTCTTCTTAAATATCTTTGAAATTACCTTCTTCATAGGGTCATACTCACGATCCCAACCTGCCTGAATAGCTTTAAAGTAATCCTGCTTTCCTTTAGTAAGAAATGGAACACCCTTGATATCTACTCCAGTACCCAATTCATTGGGTACTACCTCTTTCCCCCATTTGGGGGTCTTCCGCCATCCTGCACTTTGACCGCGGCCCATACACTCCAGGCGGTGGTCCGAGCGAAGGTTCTTTAATATGCGACGGATGAGATCAACTCCAACACCGGGACAACGTTTTTGTATTTCTGCGATGCGAAAAATATCGGATGAGCAATCGATGGCGTGCACGACAAGCGCCGTCTTCTCGCCTCGCGGACTCTTGACATTCTCCATCCGATCTTCAAACTCTTTATACGCTAATTTTAGAATATAAAGCAGGTAGTTCACGTACGGCCAGGGATTATGTTTGCCTTCATGCCACCCTTGGGAACTCAGTTGGAGCGTTTCATAATACCGTACCTTGTTTTCCTCAATGAGTCGCTCCAAGCTGATATAGCGCCCTACCTCATAGCCGAGATGGTAAGACTGCAGAAGTAACAACAGACGAGAAACCCTGCCATTTCCATCCCGGAATGGATGGATACACAGGAAATCAAGATTGAAGGCAGCCCACGCGATAAGCGGATGGATCTCCCTGCCCTCCAAGCATGTTTTCCAAAGCACAACTAATTTCCCCATCGCCTCCGGTGATTTTGCCGCCGAAAGAGTTTTAAATCTAACACGCGATGTGCCATCCGCGAATTTTTCGATGATGTCGCCGTCCTTCTCTTTGTACTTGCCAGCATCCCAGATATCTCCGCGTGTCCGACGATGCAGCGACAAAATCGTCTTTTCGGCAATGGGCAAGGCCGTGCTTTTTTCATGAACCCAATCAAGCGCCTGTCGGTAGCCACTGACTTCTTCCTCGCTTCTATCACGCAAAAAGGGTTTTCCGAAAACAATGGTGGCTATACGGGACTTGTCCACCTCCACCCCTTCAATACGATTGGAGGATACTGCGCTTTCAATCAAGGCGTGCTCCCGCAACACTTTTAACCGCTGAGGTGATTGCTGTGTAAATAGTGCCTGCTTACCCCGTGCTTCACCAAGATCACTCAAATACCAAGCGACATTTGTCGGTACGCTCTCATGACTAGCCAGGATCTGACGCAACGTCATCATGTGGACTCTTTCCTCCTTATCTCCCCAACGGATCCATGCGAAAAAAATTCTGAAATGGAACTCCTGTGGGCTCTACTGTCAGAGATCGGCATTCTGTATATTTTTTTCGAGTGCGTGCATGCGGGCCATTCAAGATAGCTCCTCGGTGTCACAGTAAGATGTCACAGTAGCTATGTCACAGTAAGACATAGTGCTTGTTCGGATCAGTCGGACTTTTTGCTACGACTTTAACAATTTTTCTGACAGCCAAATCTTCCAAGTCTCTTTGGGCTGTTCGACGGACACACGACGTAGCAGCCTGATAATCATTGACGCTTATCTGACCAGTTATTAGCAGGTGCTTGACCCAATAAGTTAGAGCGCGGATGTGCTTGAAGATGATTTTACGTGTGGGTAGCTTGGCACGGATCAAAGTCAGAAATTAGGATAAGTTCTTGTTCCACAACATTCCACACGCGCTCTAAATTAACGCCTAGATAATCGTGTACTAGAACATTTCGGAATCCAGCTATTCCCTTCCAGTCAATGTCTGGATTCTCCATCCCTGGTATACTCCTGAATCCGCTCAATGCATTCTTGAATATGAATCAAATACAATTTGTCATCCTTCACAGGGGTTTCGCCTCTATTGCAAGCCCGCTGGCTCTACCACATCTACTTTACGCCCTAGAAGACCTTCCAAATCACTCCATAAACCCGACAAGTCAAGAAGACTCCTATTTGCCTCCATGTCCACAAGAAAATCCACATCGCTGTCCCGAGTTTCATCACCGCGCAATACGGAGCCAAAAATTCGCACATTTTTTGCGCCATGTCTCAGGGCTATTCGCAGAATGTTCTCTCTCTCTTGCATTAACAATTCAATGACGCGCACAATTCACCCCTAAAAATTCTTATCCTTACAAAGAACCCCGAATCCGCTAACGCGTATTCGGGGTTCTTTGTAATACAGATCAGTGCTGAAAGATTAGCTTTACTTACTCGCCTTCGCCTGCTGCCATTTGCGGGGGACATCTATATTCATCCCATCGCTGTCTATATTCAGCGGTGGCCCGTTGAGGACACCGCTATTTATGACGCCCCCGTTTATCAAGGCGTTCAGTACGCTGTTGCCGTAATTCTCCTGCACGAAGTTAGCGGTGTCATAGATACTTGCAAAGCCTTGATCTTGTGCCGCTGTCAGTTCTTCAGACCCGCCCTGAACAACGCCATTGAAAATAACCAATCCAGGGGGAATATTACCCAGCAGAAGTGAATTGCCCGAGACACTTCCATTGATGTTAATCGAGACACCATTGACTTGACCCGCAGCAGTTACCGTCAACGTCCCGGCAATCTGCACGTCCAGAGGATCCGTATCCTGACCAATGATTCCAGTCCCCCCACTTGCCGTGAGGAACGAGTTTGCCTGTGCTGTCAGGTTGTTGGCCCCACCGTTGGCATCCAGAATGCCACCGGCGTTGGACTTCAGATTGATGAATCCGCCTCCTGCAGTGACCTTGATCACTAGCATGTCGCCCGATGTGTTCACGATTGTGATATTGCCCGCCGCAGTTTGGGCAAGCTGAACTAGTAACCCGCCTGATGTATCAGTTACATCGATATTACCTGCACCGGTGACTGTCATCGAAAGGCTTGTTGTACCCGCGTCCAGTTCCAGTGTTCCGAGATTACCAATACCTGACGCAGCAAGCAGCGTTATATTAGTGGCCGTGATATCTGCCGTTGCATCTGCTCCACTCTCGTTTATGCTTCCTCTGAATGCACGTACTGTAACAATACCTGTCCCTGCTTTAATATCGGTCAATGTTATATTGCCACCGGCTGCGCCGGCTGCAGTACCAGAATCAATGTTAACGTTCGCATTGGACGCAGCAGTCGTTATAGTCCCACCAGTCTGAGCAAAGTCACCTACACCATTATTATCGGCATCAGCAGTTAACGTGACAGCACCCGTCGATGTTATACCACCAGTTACTGTCAAGTTCGTAAATGCTCCCACGCCAGTTGTCCCCGCATCCGTCATAGCGGCAATGGTAATTGATGTTACATCGATAATCGATACGTTATTGCCACTAGCAACTGTTACGGCACCCAAAAACTCATTTCCATTGGTCAGCGTAATATTATTTGCCGCGCCCGCTGTTATGGTAACCGCACCGGCTCCTGTTTGCGTGATTGTCGTGACACCTGATTGGGTTATAGCTCCAGCAGTAAGAATGGTGAATGTACCACTTCCTATGAGGGTTGTTCCTAGGACTAAGTCATCGGCGTCCGTTATCGCTACGTTATTCGCACCCGTATTTGCTAGCGCTAGTACTCCGTTGAAGTCATTGCCTACTTGCGTCAACGTTATCTCTCCTGCTCCTGCGCTGACTGTTACAGCACCTGTACCGCTTGTGATTGCTCCTGTCTGCGTCAACCCGATACACGTTATCCCTAACGTCCCTGCCGATGCTGCTGTCATCGATACAGCCCTTATTATCAGTGCAGTCGCATCTGTGACAGCAATGTTATTCGCTCCTGTGTTTGTTAGCGACACCCCACCCGTGAACTCATTTGCATTCGTCAGAGTGATAGCATTTGCTCCTGCCGAAAAGATCGCTAAACCTCCGCCCGCTGCCTGCGTGATTGTCGTTGCTCCAAATTGGGTAATCGTTCCTGCCGCAGTTATCGTCAAGTCACCTGTGCCAACCCCTATGGTTCCTAGTATTATCCCCGTCGCATCTGTCACGGCTACCGCGTTAGCTCCGCTGTTGCTCAGTGCAACTGCTCCCGTGAAATCATTGGCGGCATTTGTCAGGGTGATCGCGTTTGCTCCCGCTGTGA
>CAZOWS010000316.1:0-8713 GCA_964583365.1 uncultured Actinomycetota bacterium | reverse complement strand
CGGCAAAGTGATTCTCCATCGCACCCGACTGCCCCACAACAGAGAAACCCGCCTCCCCATAAACCTTATTGAGAGCGGCAGTCCAGCCCATGCCACCCGGCACAGAATCCAACTCCGTTATCGCGTAACCATTTTTCGTCAAGAGCACATCCGGCCGAATCACACGCACGTTTTGACCCAGAAAAGCCCTACCGGCTCCCAATTCTTTTACGGGCGCGTCAATGCGCATGGTCAAATACTCGGCAACCCACCCAGGAGCCTTCCCGGCTAAGCTGGCCGCAAATAGCACATCTGCTGCCCGATAAAATTGCATCAAATCCTGGCCCAGCCCCTGAAAAAACTCGCCTTGCTCCGTGGTAAGCCCAAACGGCTCGACAGCAACGCGCCACGGCACAACCCCATCGGCAAAGAGACCGCTGCTAGCAAGGGTACCCTGCAGTCTATTAGATGAGGCAATCTGCGTCATTCGGGGTAAGCTTCGTCGAGATAGGCAAGAATTTCATCTTCGTCTTTGAATACGCGCGCGCCATTCACGAGAACGGGCACCAGCGGCTGCCCAGACACCGCCATCACTTCTTTACGTAAATGTCTTTGCGCGGGAACTTCGATTTTTTGATAGGGAATCTGTCTCTTGTCCAGCACATCCGTCACCATGCGACAAAAGGGACAACCTTCCAAATTATACAGTTTAATTAGGGACACACGTCTGATTCCGATTAATTAACGCGGTATTTCGGTGCAAACGCGTTTCAGGACTTTCAAAATTTCGTCCAGCTTGAACGGCTTGCTCAGGAAATCCGCCGCCCCCTCGCGCAGGGCTTCTGCATACGGCCCCCATTCACCGAACGCCGTGATGATGATGACGGGCAAGTCCTTCTTGATAACCTTGGCCTTTTTCAAAAGAGTGATGCCGTCCATCTCGGGCATGCTCATGTCCGTGATGAGCACATCCACGTTGCTAGTCTCAACGATCTTGAGCGCCTCAACGCCATTGGCCGCGGAAGAAACCCGGTATCCTTCACGCGTCAAAATCTTATTGAGAATATTCACCTGCTCGGTATTGTCGTCCACCACTAACACATCGTAAGCACTAGGCATTCGTTCTCCTTTGAAGTTGATTTCCCCCCTCCTTTGTAAGAAGGGGAAGGGGAGGAAATTATAAAGTCTAACTTTTTTACCCCACGCTGGGCAACCGAATAGTCACGGTTGTCCCCTTGTCCAATGCGCTTTCGATCTTCATCGTGCCTTTGTGCGCCTCAATAATGCGATAACTGACGGACAGACCAAGCCCAGAATTCCCCCGCGATACTTTCGTCGAGAAAAAGGGATCGAACACTTTCGTGATGATTTCCTTGGGAATACCCACGCCCGTATCGCTCACGCGCATCTGCACGAAAGGATGATTATCTGCATCCACGAACCAAGGCGACGTGGAGACAAAGAGCCTGCCTCCCTGCCGCATCGCCTCTATCGCGTTCATCACGATATTCAAAATCACCTGTTCCAATTGGTCCGCGTCGCCATGGATGGCAGGCAGCCCCTCCTCCAAGCGGCTTTCCAGCACCACCTTGGCCTTGGCCATCTCGTGAAAAGTAAAATCCAAAACGCGATGCACGACAGTATTGACGTCCACGGGCTTCATGTCCAGCGACTGACGCTGCGTGATATGCATGAGGCGCTTGATGAGTTTGGAAATCCTCTCGGTCTCTTCGACAATAATTTTAAGTTCCTTGGCCGGGGACTTCCACGCCTCCTTATCCATCCCCAGATACTCGGCGTTGCCGGATATCACGTTCAACGGCGTGCCGATTTCATGCGCGATAGACGCTGCGAGCTGGCTCAACGCCTCCACGCGATCCGATTGTTCCAGTTTTTCCTGGGAAATTTTCTTTTGCGTGATGTCCTGCATCAAGATGGAAACCGCGGACACAAGGCCATCGGGATTGCGAATCAATGTCCCGGTCAAGCTCGTCAAGATGCGCTTACCACCTTTCGTGATAATCTCCATCTCGTGATTGTGCACAACGTTTCTATCCCGCACGCTGTCTAAAAAAGCCGCCACTTTTTCGCCGATGCCCAGAAATTGAAAATTCTTCCCCGCCGTCTCGGCTTGCGCATATCCGAGCATGCCCTCCGCGGCCCTATTCCAGAAAACAATGTCGCCTTGCGCATCTAACACGATGATCGCGTCGCCCGAATTATCGGCAATGCTGGCCACGAAGCGGTCCCGCTGAATGATGTCACTCTGCGCGCGTTCCCAATTGCTGAGCACTACTTTTACCGCAACGAGCGTCGTGACCGTAGCACCCAGAACATCGCGATACAGATGCCAGCGATGAAGGGTCTTGGGATTTGCGTTGCGAAAGAAATTGTGCTCCATGACTTCCCATAGAATAAGAAGGCCAGCGACGACGGCCAGCGACACCAACAGAAGGCTCCAACGATTGAGCACGGGCTGAAGCCCTTGCTTTTTTCGGAACAAATCTTTTACTTGCATCGACCCATTATACTCAAAAGCCGCAATGCATGCCTGGAGTTTTGATGAAATAGTGTAATGGTATCTGTCATCCTGAGCACATTCGGCTTCGCTCAGTGTAAACTCCGCGAAGGATCTCCAAAGTAGATTCTTCGGCCCCTTCGAGGCCTCAGAATGACAGGGGGTAAGCTATTATGTTTTGATGCAATGCGCGGGATTACAACGCGAGGAGAACAGGATCGCTGGTGGTCAAATCAATTTCCAGCGGATGCACTTCGAATTGGAGATTACTCCGTGGATTTCCCATCCATGCCTCATGACCATTTTTCTCGACAAGATGCTGGAGATGCTGTTCGGACGGAACGACCTTAAATGTATATTCATAGCGACCGCTTTGCTGTGTCGGAATGCGTGCCGCAAAAATTCTTTTGCCCGTCGGACTATATTTGCCCGTAAATTTCATCTTCATTTCCCGCCACCTCTCCTCGCCCCCCCTAACGCCATACCACACGATCGGCAAAAGACTATCCGCATCCAAGCCGTCGCAGTCCATCTCCGCTTGAACCTCAAAATGCTGTCCCTTCTGTACCACGGCCGTCTGCGGTCCATTCAAAGCCGTAAGACTGATTCTGTCGCGATGATCCCAAAAGGCTTTGTCCTGCACACCCAAGCGATCGTATTCGAGCATTTTTAGAATGCCTTCGTCCGGCTCCGGACGCGTGGGCTTGTTGGCCAGTAAACGTTTGTAGGCCTTCCCTTCGTAATCTTCGAGAAAGCGATCCATATCAAAGTCCGCCATTGTTTCATAGATCGCCTTTTTCATGAGCTTGGCTCTCATAGCCTTGAAACGATCCTCTTCGTACATCTGCATCAAGCCTTCAGGATGCGTAGGATTGCTTCGCACGGCCCATAGCCCGTCTTTAGGGCACACTTTTGGCACCTCTTTGGAATGAAATGTATAGAAACTGTTGGGATGGGATTTTTGATAAGGATCCACGCACTGGTACAAGTCACCCTCTCCCTCCTCCGAATCAGGAATCCTTATCCGGGCCTGGCCTGCAAAGACATGATACATATCTTCCAACGAATCAATGAATAGTGTTGATTCAAGGGCCTCCAGTACCCACCCATCGGGCGTCGAAACTCCCAGCGCGCCGTTCATACCAGCCTTCATGCCGCTAGTGCCGCTGGCCTCCTCCGGAGGTATAGGGTTGTTCAACCACACGTCCGCTATTTTCTGAAGTTCTTTGGAGGCATCCATCTCGTAATCTTCCAGAAAAATCACATGCTCTTTGAGTGAACTGTTCACGATGCGTTGTATCATCGCCTTGCCCTTGTCATCCCGTGGGTGAGCTTTACCGGCAAAAATAAATTGTATTTTGGGTATGGCAAGACGCGTCATTTTTGCATCCGCCTTTGCTTCCTTAACCGCATGGAGAAGTCCCACGAAACTTCCGCGCCTATCATCGGACCAGCCTGTCATCATGTCCAGAAACCATTTTGCTTCATGCTCGATAGTCGCCTTCATAGCGCTAAATTTTCCATCCGGATCGAGCCCCTTGAGAAGTGACAACCACCCTTGCTGCTGGTTCATTTCTTTGTCAGCATCCAACAATATCTGAAGACGAGCCTGCCACTCGGGAAGAGCTATGTATTGATTGCGCTCAGGGCGACCGCTGCTGCTCTGATACGCACTCGAAACCCTAGCCACGGCCAAACGAAGCGATTGCGGCCATTCGGACATGTCCGGGTATTGACGCAACGATTCGAGTATCTTTTCCATGAGAATAGCCGGTGCGATAGACAGCGCATAATCCGAACGCTTGTAGGTAGCAAAACGCCTTGCGACAACGATGTGCAAGGCATCGGGATCCAATCGCACGCCCTTGATCTTCTTTGGGTCAAGCAGTCCTTTCTCCTGCAAGACTTTGATGCGCTCATCCGCCAATAATTTTGGCAGCGATAGCAGGCGCAATGCTTCCATATCTTCTTCATCTATTTTTAATTGTCCGAGATCCCGCAAATCCTCAATGGCGCTCAAGATGCGTTTGCGTTTTGTTTCCAGGCTCAATTGACGCAGTCCATCTTTTTTCATGGCTTTTTTCGTCTCCAATAATTCGTTGTCGCCAATTGCGTTAATGAGCACCCGAAGTTCGTCCTTGGTAAGGTCGGGTATCGTCTTTTCCACGTTCAAACCCGATGGCTCATGTCGGGGAGCAATAACTCCCGTCCTCTGCAGCCTTGCCAAAGTCTTTTCAATTAGTTCCTGCATTGCCTTGGCCTGCCAGAACGGGCGATGCACGCCGTTGGTCACCCAATCAAAATGTCCATTCGGATCGCCTCCCTCGCGAAACCAATGCAGCGGCTTATCGTATTCCCGATCCGAAATTTCCGCGTTCTTGCGAGCTACGCCGTTGAGATACCAGGAAAAAGCAATAGCAAGCGATGAGAAATTAAAAGTTTCACCCGAGGGCCCCTGCGTGCCGTATTTCAAAAACTTTTCCACAAGATGCTCCAACCCGTAGCGACCAAAATAAGCCTCGGCGAATTCTGTAAACAAAGCCGCATCAAAAGTCTCATTGCCTGCGGGAACAGGGGTATGAGATGTGAACGCGATTCTCTGTCTCAGAAAACCCCGTATGCTTTCAATGTCTTCTAATTCGTTAAGGAGCTTGTCGTATTTTCGCGGATGCAGCTCTTTAAGACTGGCAAGCTCTTCAAATGAGTTGACGTATTGCTGCATTCTTGTCTCCACCTCTTCTTTAACCCTCGCCATAATGGACAAGGCGCAATGGCCCTCGTTTAGGTGTAAAACACCAGGTTTAATGCCCAACCGGCTCATGAGTTCCACCGATCCGACACCCGCCAAATATTCTTGTATGAATCGCACGCGACGATCTCCGTCGTAAAGATAGTCGGTAATGCGACGAAACGTACTGTCTGCATCTGGACCATCGTTTTGCGCAATATCCGTGTCGAACATGAATACCGTGGTTCGTCCCAGCATAAGCTTGTTCACGCGTGCGTACATGAATTTACCATCCGGCATCGGCAATTTTATGATCAATTCTTCATTCGTGATCGGATCTACAGCAGGTTGCGAATATAGTTCGTAAGGCACACGCGGATAGCGTTGTTCCTGCCAATCGTGGGGAAAATGCTGCGTCATGTACCCTTTTTGATAGGCAAGCCCAAACGCATAAAATGTCCCTTGAGGATAGCGATCGCTTGCTGCCCTCACCGTATCTCCCGCAAGCACGCCTAGTCCTCCCGCATAGCTTTGTATCAGCGTATTGAGGCCAAACTCTAAACACAAGTAAGCAAGAATCTCATCTTTGCCAAGACCCAGATTCTGTTTGATTTTCTGCTGGCGAGGAGTCCCATAAAAATATTGCACGAACTGCATCCCCAAAGCATTGTAGTCTCCTTGAATCTCGTCCAGCTTCTTTGGATTGTGATCACTGCTTCTTAGCCATTTGTTGATATCCCTAGTAATGGCATCCGCTTTTGCATGAAGCGCAAACATTTGGGCATCGCTGTTGTACGAGAGATTCATTTTCATCCGCGCAAGACCAGCGAGCGCTATTTCTGTAAATGCTTTGCCATGATGGGATGGCAATACAGACAGGTTGGACTTGGGCGCTAAATGCTGTGTGGCAAAAATAGGTGGGCATAGCAAACCCAGAATCAGCAATACCGCCGTCAGATTTCTAGTATAATGCATAAAATCAATGCCTCCGAATCTGCTTAATTATAATCTATATAATGGCTTATGTCAAGGGGGCCTTAGAAACTTCTATTAGAGCGCCTGCTCCACAAGATTTTTTGCGGCTGTGGTCCCCATTTCTGGCGCGAACAATGCGCGAATGTTATGAAGCACTTTCAAGTCCTCGCGAATTCTTTTCATTTGCCTGTCTTGGTTCTGAGAGGTATCGCCAAGTCGCTCGCCTGATTTGGCGATAAAATGCATGACCTGGGCAAGGCCAAAGGCTGGAAAGTCTGATGCCGCTGTTAGACCATACCCCTCCATAAGATTACGCAAGTCCTCTTGATAAGGACCCGTGAAGCGCCCGACCGTGTCGCCTCCCGGATGCGTGAGGACAGCAAAGAAATCTTCCATCGGATTTCCAAAGCGTGACAAATCCCAGTCGATCACGCCGAGTATCTCGTTGCCATCCTTGTCAAATAGAACTCCACCAATGTTTAAATCACACGGTATCGCATGTTGCGGCAAGCCGGCTAAGCGCTCCGGCGTCCAAATTTCCCTTATTTTTGCTACAGAAGCATCTACGATGGCCAGATCCTGGGCGGATAAATGACTGGCAAGATTCTTTCGCCACGCAGAATCATTTTGCATCACGCGACCAACCGATTTTGCAAACCAGCCGCGCCTCATGGTGGCGATCTCCGGTTTGTAGTTGCGTGACAGCTCATGGATTTTTCTCAAAAGACGGCCCATGGCTCGCATGATCTGCGGTGATTGAGACGCTTGCTCTCGGGAGAACTTCTTTCCCTCTACCCATTGCTCCAATTGATAAAAACTCATCGCATCGGTCTTATCACTTTTAAACGCAACGTAATAATCCTCCACAACGGCTTCGTTGCCCCCTTGCTTGCGCACAATGGGAATCGGGATGCCGCCAGACAGAAGATATCTTTCATAATCCACCACAAAACGCGCATTCTCTTCGTCCTCTACTTTCAACATCTTTACCGCGAATTCTGCTTCGGGTGTTTGCAAAATAAGTGTGGGTCGGCCTGAATAACCTCCCTTTTCGAATCGTATGCCCTGGAATTGTAGTCCGTACTCATGCGCCATGAGTCTGGCGAGCACCTCGTACTGCGCTCCATCACCCGGTGCTGCAAGGTCCGCGATCGTGATGCTGCTCCGATCCATGTCATCGTAAGTACCCTTTAGCATCTCTTCTTCATGATTAAGATATTCCAGCAATGTCACGCCAGTAACTACAAAGACATGAGGAATGCTTTCTTCCGTGGCATCGACCAGGGAACCATAGACGGCTTCAAAGTAGGCCGGAATAAGCCCGCAATCTTTTTTCAAGGGTCTCAAGATATCCCGCCGTATCAGCTCCATAGCATGCGTAAGCTGGGATCTACTCCTTTGGCCTTCGCTTATCCAACGCAAAATCTTCCGCAAGTTCTGTTTTGCCACGCGCTCGGCGCGTTGCCATCGAAGAAGTTGGCCCAGAAGATCCGAGACCGACCGATCATCTAAAATCATCGTTCGTTTTCGGCTGAATTCAGGCGGTGGTTCCCTGTAATAAAAAGTGAGGGAATCATTGGAATCATGTCTCTCTTTACCGGCTGGCAATTCGGCTATGGATAAGTCGAATTCATGAAACGCGTAGGGACCTTGCGGAGAGTTCTCATCCAGGGTCCGTTCGCCCCCACGACGCGCGTAGTTGATGATTGCTGTCGTTACGGCATGCGTAAAGTAGGAGGCCTGCGCATGATCTTGTTGGGCAGATCCGCGATAAGCGCTTAACATATTGTCAAACACCATGGGAATCACAAGTGTTTGCCCATTCACGCTGTGGTATCGAAAACCACTTTTGTTCACCGCGACTTCCATCTCGCTCGCCGTCATTCGCAGTTCTAACTCCTTGTTCAGGATTTCCACAATATTGTCCGATCGAAACATTTCGTAACGATATTTTGCACGCAACGGCGTCAGTAACTCAGGTAGTTGTCGTGTCCCAAGATAGTCCATAATAAGATCGCTAGCTTGTGATAGGATCACGCTTTGATGATTCAATAATAGGGCCTCCACCACTTGTTGTGCCGAGACACTGTTGGCACGCAGCTGTTGTTTTAAATCTCCGTATCGTTTTTGGGCAAGTAGAACTCTTGTGCTTAGACTTGGTGATTTAGTCCTATCATAAGACAGTACGGTTTCAACGGATTCGGGGTCCACTAGATATTCGTCCAGCAAGAAAAGTGTTAAGGCCTCTTCCCCGGCCAATTGATTCGCCGCATGTGCAGGATCGCTTTTTAGAGAAATGACATTCAGGGTTAGCGTGAGTGTGTGTGTGTAGGATTCTTTCTTAACATAAGATTGCAACTCTATAGAAAGCTTGGCGAAAGCAGGACTAACATTTTGATTTAGGAGTTTGCGCGCTCTAGCGTAGGGTTGCCCAGAATTCAACAAGGAATCCAAGAATAAAAGAGTGATAAAGGGACTCAAACCGCTTTGCGTCAAGGACGCTGATAGTTTCA
>CAZOWS010000315.1:0-3255 GCA_964583365.1 uncultured Actinomycetota bacterium | reverse complement strand
GCGAAGGATCTAGTTTGCAATCAAGATCCTTCGTCGCTGAGGCTCCTCAGGATGACATTGTTACCGACCGCTGATGACCAATAAGACTCGTCTCGACGTTAGTCTCGTTGAACTGGGTTTAGCCGCGTCGCGTCATAAGGCCCAGGCGCTTATTCTTGCCGGGCATGTTCTTGTCTCCGGGAATGTCCAATCCAAACCCGATTTTTCCGTCACCCCAGATCAAATCCTCACTCTAAAAGAAAAAGAAAAATTTGTGAGCCGCGGTGGTATCAAGATGCAAGGGGCGTTGGATACCCTCGGCGTCAAGCCCGCAGGGAAATTTGTGTTGGACGTCGGGGCCTCCACAGGTGGTTTTACCGATTGTCTGCTGCAAAACGGTGCTGTGCATGTCACGGCCGTGGATGTGGGCTACGGGCAAATCGCCGAGTCGCTGCGCAAGGACATGCGCGTTTCGCTCATGGATCGCGTCAATGCACGCTATCTCAAACCGCAAGACTTCTCGCGGCAATTCGATTTGGCCACCGTGGACGTGTCCTTTATTTCCTTGGAAATCATTCTCCCCGCGATTGTCCCTCTGTTAAAACCCGGTGGCGAAATTCTCGCGCTCATCAAGCCCCAATTCGAAGCCGGTCGTGCCCAGGTAAAAAAGGGTGTGGTCCGCGATACGGCCGTGCACGAAGCCGTCGTAGAAAAAATTAGCCATGTTTTGGAGGCTCTAGGTTGCAGCGTTTTGGGCGTTTCGCCATCTCCGATTCAAGGTCCCAAGGGCAATATCGAATTTTTTATTTTTGCGCTCACCGCTATAACGTCCGCCTAAAGTCATTGCTGAAGCGCCGCGATTTTGATAGTCTTTCAGCGCGATGAAGAACGTAGGAATTGTTGCAAATCCGACCAAGAAAGACGCTTTGGCCGTAGTGCGTAAAGTCCTCCCATTGTTTGCTCCTGATGCATGGAATGTGTTGCTGGAGCCGTGGATAGCTGAAAATTTAAAAATTAAGGGGCAAACAAAAAGCCGGCGAGAAGTTTTGGATCAATCGGATTTTGTGCTCGTGCTTGGGGGTGACGGGACATTGCTCGCGGCTGCTAGAGATTTGAATGGGAAGGCCACCCCGCTTTTGGGCGTTAATTTGGGCGGTCTTGGGTTTTTGACCGAAGTTACCGTAGACGGATTACCGGCTTTTCTAAATGATGTTTTTAATGGCCGCTCACGCATCGAAAAGAGAGAGACGTTGGAGGCTGCCGTTCTGCGCTCGGATAAAGTACTGGAAAAGTATCGCGCGCTCAACGAGGTTGTTGTTGGAAAGGGTACCTTGTTCCGGCTTTTGAAATTGGAGGTTACCATCGGAAGCGAGCATCTCACGCATTTTGCGGCGGACGGATTAATTGTTGCGACGCCGACAGGTTCTACGGCTTATTCTCTCTCGGCCGGCGGTCCGATACTGCACCCGGAGGTGTTTGCATTTGTGCTGACGCCGATTTGTCCGCATTCTTTGACCTCGCGCCCTCTGGTGATACCGATGGACAAAGAGTTGACCGTGCGCGTGAAAACACAAAATGAAAACACAATGTTGACCTGCGATGGCCAGCAAGGCATGCAGCTCGTAGCCGGCGATGAAATAAAAATACGTCGCTCGGAAAATCCCGTGCATTTAATGTTGAGTCAACAGAGTAGCTATTTCGACGTGCTGCGCGAGAAATTACATTGGGGAAGCGTGCGCTAATGGCCGGCGGCGGTACCATAACCATCGATATAGAAAAGTGCAAGGGCTGTGAGATTTGCATATCCGCGTGTCCGCATGATTTGATCGTGCTAAGTCATAAAATGAATAAGCAGGGAGGGCATTACGTGGAGGGCGTCAATTTAGAAAAATGTACGGGCTGCACGCTATGCGCGCGCGTCTGTCCGGACTGGGTGATTGAGGTTTTTAAGTGATGGAATTGTCATCCTGAGCGAAGCTTGGTTATTCTGAGTCCGCCATCGCTTCAGTGGCGGGCGAAGGATCTTGATTGCCAAACTAGATCCTTCGTCGCTGATGCTTCTCAGGATGACATTACAGTAAGGTGAAGATCATATGACAAAAACATTGATGAGCGGAAACGACGCGGTCTCGGAAGCAGCTATTCAGGCGGGTTGCAGGTATTATTACGGCTATCCGATCACGCCGCAAAGTGAGATTTCGGAGTACATGGCTAAACGTATGCCCGAAGTGCAAGGCAATTTCGTTCAATCCGAAAGCGAAGTCGCGGCTATTAACATGCTATTTGGCTCCGCTGCAGCGGGCGGGCGCGCGATGACATCCTCTTCGGGGCTTGGCATCACGCTTAAGCAAGAGGGGATTTGCTTTCTTGCGTCCTGCGAATTACCCGGTGTCATTGTCAACATGATGCGCGGAGGACCGGGACTCGGGAATATCGGTCCCGGCCAATCGGATTATATTCAGGCCACGCGCGGCGGCGGGCACGGGGATTATCACACTATCGTGCTAGGCCCGAATTCCGTGCAGGAAATGGCCGATCTCACGTTTGTCGCTTTTGATTTGGCCGATAAATATCGCAATCCTGTGATGCTGCTCTGCGATGGCGTGATGGCTCAGATGATGGAACCTACGGAAATATCGCGCAAGGAAATCATCGAAGTCCCTGCGAAAGATTGGGCCTTGACCGGTTGCAAAGACAGAAAACCCAATGTGATTCGCTCGCTGTATTTGGAAGAAAAGGCTCTGGAAAATCACAACAATCGCCTGCAGGAAAAATACAAGAAGATTCGCGAGAGCGAATGCCGCTGGGAAAATTACCATGCGGATGGCGCGGATTTACTGCTGGTCGCGTACGGAACCTCGAGCCGCTTGTGCCGCGCGGCGATGGCGACATTGCACAAAGAGGGCTATCGCGTGGGTTTGATGCGTCCGATTAGTCTCTGGCCTTTTCCCGAGCAGGCGCTGCGGGACTTGACCACTCCCCAGACGACGGTGCTTGCGGTAGAGATGAGTTACGGCCAGATGGTAGACGACGTGCGCCTCGCGTTGAATGGAAAATGCGACGTTCGATTTTTTGGTCGCGGCGGCGGTGAAGTGCTGACCGTGGAAGAAGTATTAGCGAACATACGGATGCAAATAGCAGAAAAGCACATTGTGCCAACAGATTCTACCCCGGCTTCTACCCCACTTTGTTTCTAGCGCGCTTCGCTTGCTCCTTACAAAGGGGAGGAATAATTGAGGAGGTTAGACCATGAAAAAAGTATTCGAGATAACGCCG
>CAZOWS010000314.1:0-9066 GCA_964583365.1 uncultured Actinomycetota bacterium | reverse complement strand
ATTTTCTTGATACCCGCGGCTGCGCAATACCGGCCCTGGGCAAAAGGAAGATCCGCGCTGATCGTGAGAATCTCGATATCGCCCGGCAGATTCGCGGCTTCCTCATTGAACTTGCGCGTCTGCTGATCGCAAACAGGCGTGTCCAACGACGGAACGACGCTGATCAAACGTGTTTTGCCGGCCGAAGATGCGAGCGTTACCGCCGACAAATCGCCTGCCAAGACTTGAAATTCGGGGGCCTTGTCCCCTGCTTTTAGTTCGGGACCGATCAACGTGAGGGGATTTCCCTTAAACGTTACGGCGCCCTTGCGTTCTTGTGCCATGAGATGCCTCCATCTTTCCTTGGTTAGTAGAATCTTTGAGTATAGCAATGCAAGAGCAACCTGGCAATGACCTGAAAAATATTTCATAACGACTTGACTTATATGGTTTTACCGCGTATACTAACAACTGCTATGAAGCACATGTGGCCGAAGGTCTATAGTGTGACTGTTTTCGTCACGAGCTTTGCTTTGCTCGCGGGCGCTTCCTTTGCGCTCGCGCCGAAAAGTCGTTTTCCTCATGTCCCAACCTTGCGGATGTTACCGGCTGATGCGCTGGAGGTGATTCCGCTTCTTGCAAGCGCTTTGAAAGCAGAGCCAGACGATATCAAGCAGGCCATCCGGCAACTGAGTATCCCCGATCGCCAATTGACGCCTCTTTTGCAGCAACTACATTATCTGATGCACTCCCGCATACTGAGTGAAGAAGAAGTAGGTAAATTGGCCAGGCAGCCTCTGCCGCGGGTTACAAAATTATTGCTAGTCCTAGCCTGGCAAATGGAATTCGACAAACCCTGGAAAATTACCATCGAGAAAAATCTCAATGGCGCCTGGGAAAGCTACGACCTTAAGACCGAGCTAGCCACCCATAAACCTCCTGACGCTGCCACGCTGGCGCTAGTGAAAACTTCGACGTCGCTTATACCCTTCAGCCTGGAAAACTTTTTCTCTCATCCGATGTTGGGTTCCGCGCCAAAAGACGTTGTCGCGAAGGTTGAAAACATGGTCAAAAGAAACCCCGCGCTCCATACACCCCGGTATGTCTCGGTTCTCACGATGCTATTTCTTGACCCTCGCTTTTCCCGCGATGTGTCCCGATTATTTATCCTCAAGATAAAATATCCGGGCATCGAAAATCTATTGAAGAGAATTTGGGAAATTCGGCATGAAACGGGAAGAGTGTTCGAGTCCCGAATGAAAGGCATCATGAACGAACTGACCCATCTGGAACCCACTTTAGAGTCCCGCGGATTTGAAATCAAGGAGTTGAACGCAAGGATACTAGACCATGATGAAGAAGAGGATGAGATAGACGTCGTGGCGGTAAAAAACAACAAGATCTACTTCGTAGAAATCAAATCCATTGATCTGACCTTTGCCTACAACATGTATCCAGAGAGAGAAGAACCGCTAACGACGCACGCAGAGCAACAACAATTCCGAGACTGGGCCGAGGAAAGATTCCTATTAACCCCGATGGAAGCCAAAGTATTAAACTTCGAATTACCGGTGGAAGATCTCCTACGCGATGCATTCTTCACGGGAATGATTAAGAGAAAAGTCAATTCCATGAGAAACGCCGCAAGCAAAAACCTTCTTGACCCGTTGTTCGGGAAATATCCGAATCTCCCCTTCGGAGGAATAATCTTTTCCCTTACCATCACCAATGATCCGCATTTTGAAAAGCTTATCCGCGCGCGAGCAAGAGAACTATCCGGCCCCAATCTTATGCCCATAGAAATTCGCTGTCTTGGCAGAGAGGGACCCGTAGGAGCCTTGGATGCCGTCGGAGATGGCGAACATCCAAACAGGTATCCGGCAGCCTTACGCCCCCCAGAAGATCAGCTTCTTTGGGATATTTTCGAGAATCGTGAAAACAGAGAGAGTTTGGAGCGCCTGCAGGCGCATGTGCTGCAAGAAACCAGTAGCCATTTAGGAATAAAAACCCTAAGCCAACTATCGCAACGCGCGGATACGACCGATGCCGATCTAACGCATTTGATCGCAACCCAAGGAACAGAAAAATTGCTCGCGTGGAGGGGCACAAACCCTTTCGCGTTGCTGCATCACGCGGAACAAGATCAGTCCTCCATGACAAGCATGCGAGACCGACGCCCAAAAACAACGTGCCTGGGCAGCAAAATTCTCGCGTCCACTTGTGAAATCGCTCCCCATTTGATTTCGATAAAGGATCACGAGATCTTCGGAGGCGCGACATGGAAAAAGGTCTATGAATTTTTCGCAACGGTACCCAACACGGAAATCCATAGAGATCTCGAGCGCAATCTATGGGAAATACTCGAATATCAAACCTGGATTTGCCCGCATGATCGCTGGCCGGAAAAATCTCGGAACGTGGCCTTGCATCTAGCCGATGGGCGAGCGCTCATCAATGCAAGATTTTTTCAGTCGCTGCCCACGGATGAGTTGAAAACCATAGCGCTGATCGAAGAAGCGCTGTTTGAACTGCTGCGACGCGGAACGTCAAATACAAGCTCGCTGCTCGCCTGGTTTCAAAAGAAATATAGAGAAGAACGGAAGATCATCGAGCATAAAGTTCAATCGCATCGAGGTAACAAGACCATCTACGAGGCGAAAATGTCAGAACTAACACAGGTAGAAAAAATATTAGAAAACCTATTTTCGGACACTGGACCCATGGTAGGAGAATCGCTATCCATGCAACAATGGGCAATCAGCATTGACGCAAAGCTAAGAAGACTACGCACCTTGGCTGCAGACTGGAGGCCAAACTGGAAAGCCCAGGATTGGGAAGATTTACGCGAACAATTGCTCGCTTTGCAAATTGAAATGCGGGCTTATGGAAAAGTAGCTGAAGAAACGATTTTGCATCTCGCTGTTACCCCCATCGCGTCTTCCCTGCCTGAATATTCACTGCAACCTTTCATGAGCCCCTTGGAAAAAGACCATTTGAGAAAGGTGCTTGTCGAGATAAAAAGGCAACTCAAGGAGATGAACGAGCGGTTCGCCACCTTACCAAGGGCGTCCGGAAAGGCAATGCCCTTTTTAGATCCTGCCCTGCTGGAACAATTTGAACGACACCCATCTCCGGCCGTCGCCGCGCAAGTCATCGCAGCTTATCGTGAAGCCTGCGAGCAAAGCATAAAAATGATTCACTATCAGATTGGACTTGCCCTGTCTGTAACCAAAAATAGTGGGGTGGATAAAAACACGATGACAATGGACGAAATTATCAAAAATAAGCGGTTCCGAGATGCCCAAAACGACGTGACCCGCATGCGTAAAAAATGGACCGGAGAAAAAAATATCAAAAAACATCTGGAACCATTGCAACCCTTTGGGACCTACCTGAATGAAGAAGACCGAGCAGCGGCAATCATAAACTATCCCATAATGCTTGCAGCCATTTGGGGCGTCGAAGCAGAAAATGTGCTTTCTCTTGGTGACCAGACATCGGATATCCCTGCCTTTCAGGCATTTCTCGACCATGTCGCGGACTTCGAGACATTCACGAACAAAATGACGCGATTTGCCATATCGCATCGCCGATGGGTAGAGCATGATTTTGATGCCGCGGAACGCGCACAACTTCGGCTATGGAGCGAAAAGGCGCTCGCGCTTGTAGATGCAGTAAAAGAAAATCTCCCGGTTGAGTTAAAAATCATAGGGGGAAAACCACTGGAGCAGGACTTCGAGAAATTGAAGACTTCGCTTCATGACTTCGCCGAATCCCACTACACGTTCGATTTGTCAAAACGCGTGGAGGAATTGTGTCTTCTCGAAAAACGATTTAAAGAAGCATTGGATAAACATCTGAAACGTCAAATGGATAAATCACTGGATCGCTTCCTGGATATGATCGTAAGCGACGATCTAGCGCCAAGGCATAGCAGATTTGAGAATTTGCCGCGAACCACTTCCTTCAAAAAGGACGTAACCTTTATTCCAGATCGCTTTGTATTGCTGAACAAATGGTTCAAGATAATGCGAGAATTTTCTGTCGATGAACTTCTCGGCCATTACGCAACTCTAAAAGGGATAAACGTGAAATCGGATAGACAAATAGTGGATGATATTCTGACCTGCTTTGCCTTGTGGGGCACAGACAAGGTCACTCACGTATACGAAAATGAAAGGACACGTTATTGCTTTCACACGCACTATTATCGCGCGGATTTACAACTGCAAGAGATATTCAAGGCCATGGAAAATTTCCTGCGCGAAGGACATGCGCCTCTACGCCCCTCTACGGATCCCGAGATGGGGACGTCAGAAAACGTCGAAGCGGCTGCGTAATAAAACTACTTCTTCTCTTTTAATTGTTGCTTCCAGGTGAGACGGCGGGATTCATTGGCTTCGGCCTCGGCTTCAGGAACCATGCCTTTGGCCACGTAGAACATCGAAAGACTCGTGTGGGAAAGAATGTCGTCGGGGTTGGTCGCAACCAGGCGCTTGCCGATTTCGATGGCTTCGTCGAAACGCTGCGTCTGATAATAGAGCATGGCTAGGGCCTGCAGCGCATCTGGGAAATTGGAGTCCAGCGCTACAGCGGCCTTTAGGTCCGTGATGGCAGCATCCAGATTTCCGGCTGCCATCGCGTTCATCGCGCTATCGAAATGTTCTTCTTTGGTTGACATGGTTACAGCGATTGTCCCACAGGATGCAGAAAACGCAAGTCCCCGTATTGTCCCAAAAGCTTTCGATTCCTCTCCTTGGCCTGACGCTGCAGTTTATCCAGCATCTGTTGATAATATTGAGTCAAGAGCTGCACATCCAATGCGCGCTCCTTCGCAGAAAAGGGAAGATTGCCATCTACCCAGCTCCGAAAAGTAGCCATCAATTTTTTGTCGTTGCCCTGCACATGGGCTCGCGCTGCGTCCACGAAAATATCCAAGATTTGGCGATGCAGCAAAGACCCAGGCTTCGCCATGGCGAAATTGGATTCCTCCTTATTCTTCAGTCCCTGCAACGTGTCATTGGCAGCAATCAGTAAATCTATGTCCTTCATGATCTCCAGCGCCTTTTGGCGCACCTCGTTGCTGCGATCCCCTTGAAAGATTTCCAGTAAGCTCAAAATCAAGGCGTAACTATCCGATCGAATCGCGCATCGCAGATGCTGCAAAATATTCAGACTGATCGCGATGGGAAAATCCTGATGCAGGAGGGCGGACTTTAAAATCATTGTCGTCATCTTAGACGCTTTGCGTTCCAATAATCCGGGAATCACTATCGCCACAGCCTGCGAATCCGAGGCGATCAATACCAGCGCGACATCGTTTTCCGACAGAGATAGTTGCGGGATCACGCGCTGAAAAATATATTCAAAAAGTGGCTCTGCTTTCTGCATGCCCGAAGCCTTTTTGACCAGAAGCATCAGCTCTATGGCCTGATCCGGTTTTGCCATCAGGTATTCAGACATTTGCTCTGCCACCTCAAGCTGTTGCGAAAACCGCTTTCCACCGGGGGGAATTTCCGCAGCCGCGAGAAACAATTGCCGAAAATCTGCGATGATTCCCTCTTTTTCGGCTGGATCCTCTGCCTCCATCCACTGGTCTAGTTTTTCTCTTCCCAATCCCACGAGCGCTTCACGCGCCAAGAAGGCGACGATTTTGCTATTGGATGTCAGCACCTTGCCCAGATCGGCTACGGCATTGGCGCTTCCGGTCCATGCGGCAAACCGAATCTTTCGCAAATCATAACGCTCCGCGGACGTCAGGGCGCTGAGCCCCTTCAAACCTGCCACCTCTGCCACCTTATATTCCCAATAAGCATTCCAAACAACGAAGCGCGCGAACGGGTCCAACACCAATGCCTCGGCCTCCTCCGGTATGGATTCGCTTCTGTTCAACGCGGAAATGGCTTCACGTCCTCGAAGAAATTTCATGGCACTTTCAAGCTGAAGCACGTAATAGGAACCTTCCAATGCTTTTCTCATACGCTCGTATATTTCGATGGCGCTTTGGACCACGTTATCCAATTGATCCATCTTCAAATGTCCCTGTCTGCGCAGTGTTTGTATGCGCCACAACGCTTCGGTGCCCAGCAACGTGGCGCCGTCTCTTTCGAAACGGCCCATGAATTGATATTGGCCGTCAAACATCTTTTTGAACTTGTTTCTCCTAGCAGCCATTTGTATGACAAACTCTTGAAGCTTTTTGAGCGCTTTTTCGCGTACAAACGGATGCGTCGAAGCGATAATTAAATCACCCAAAAGCGTAACACCAGCCGGTGTACCAGGAGCGGAGGCAACGGCACCGAGCTGCTCGGCTTCTTGCTTGGCGGCAAGCCGCTTGTTCAGGCTAAGAACATTCACGGTGTCGAGAAAGTCTCCCTGATCGTCGGCTAATTTGGAGGATGGCGCGAGGGCATCGCTGACATGGGGGGAGCCCAGCAGCAACGCGAAAGTTGTTGCAATGGCAATAAAACTTCGATGAAAAGACTTCATTTTATGCACCTCATTGCTGAGCAATAGTATACAGCAATTTTTTTAAAAAATCAAGGTGATGAGACCATAACATACTTCAGTACAACTGGTTAACGCTTTACTTGTTTTGCATTACCGAGCGGCGCGAGGGCTGGTTTGGGTGCTAATTTTGGCACTGACTTTGACTTGGGCTTGGGTTTCAACGCGGGTTTCGGGATTTCTTCCGCAAAATAGGAGGAGGCGATTCCTTGCGCGTAGGCTTTGGTATGCGGCGCAAAATCCAGACGAAAATTGGCGGGAAAGAATCCGGGCTCCCCTTCTATCGTGTCGTTGTACCAACAAATCGCCTTGATGTTCTTGTATTTCTTCGGCAACAATTTGAAGGCGTCCCTGATCCAAAGCGTTTTGTCTCCTTCGGCCGCGTCGACTTGATTGGCGCATCCCCACTCGGCCAGCATGAGAGGCTTGGCCGGCAGGCGCTTGGTCACGCGCGTATAACCCGCGTCCAAAATATCTCCGAAATTTTTCCACTTCTTCCAATCCGCGCGATTGGATTGGGAATAATTACTAACACTGAGTCCAATCCAATCCACCCTGTCGTCTCCGGGCCAATAATTCTCGATTTCATTCCACACTCCGCCCACGACATTCGCAGGATAGACAGACCACACCCATCGCACGTTGGTAGCACGCTGAATACGGAATATGTCGCTGATATGCTGCCACGCCTTTTTGAATCGCGCGGGGCCCGACGGCGTTGCCCCACCCCCGGGCATGGGCTTATCCCCGCCGTTCAGCGAGGAAGACCACGGGTACCAGTCCCCATTCATTTCATGTCCCCATCGCAGAAACACAAGTCCGCGCTGCTGTTTGATCTTGTCCGCCCAGGAGCGCAAATAATCGTCGAAGTCCCCGTTGCCGATAAGGTCCAGTAAATTCTCGCCCTCGTGGGGCAGCGCATTGCAGCGCCACGTGATAAGCGGGATGGACCCTCGCCGTAATATCATTTCGCTAACCTGGCTCGGAAAGGGAATAAAGCCCAAATCCCCGATGGCATTGTCCTCCAGCCAATTGACGAACAAATGCACGAAGACAATTTTTTTCTCCGACATGGTCTCAAAATCATAAATCGTCTTCTCGCTCACTTGATGCGTTTCGGAATCGGGACAATACGCGCCCGTGTAGGCGCCGCTTTTGGGGATGGGTAGCGGGTCAGACTGTTCGGCCTGCAGAGCGGAAATACCCAACGCCGCGAAAATCGCGCAAACAAAACCAATCAGCTTAGGCGCATGCACGCGAGTAGCTCTTCTAAATTTTTTATGCACGGAATACTTTCTTTGCATTGTCCGCGGCGATCCAGATGAATGGCCTGAAGACCGGCCGACAGCGCTGCCCTGTAGTCATCGTCCAGACTATCCCCCACGTGGATCGCCTCTGCCGCTTCGCAGCCGGACAGCTTGAGTGCGTCGTGAAATATTTTCTTGCCCGGTTTGGAATGCCCGACAACGGCCGAGATAAGAATGAAATCAAAATACGGCTCCAACCCCATGTCCCGAATCAGTGTCATCAGACGCGAATCCCAATTGGAAATGATGCCCATGCGAAAGCCTTTCGCCTTCAATGCCGCAAGCGTCGGTATCGCCTCGGGGAAAAGACGCCAGTTTTCCGCATGGCCGAATGTTTCGTAAAGCTCGTCAAAGAATTTCTCGAACACATCTTCCGGCTCTATCGCCTGAAAGACCGGCCGCACCAGGGCCCGCCACCATTGTTTCTCCAAATCAGGCGTGGCTGGACCTTGCAGGGACGCGAGGCCGCCGGTCTTTTGCCACTGCTCGTGGAAGCGCCGCTCCAGAACTTCGGGCGCATCACGCACGCCATAGCGGGAAGCCACGCGGGAGTAAATTGCCCCCACCGAGGGATGCGGGCAAAAGAGTGTCTGACCGGCGTCGAAGAATATCGCCTTGCAGGAAAAAACTCTACTCAACGGCGCGAATAATTTCGTTGTATAAGTTCTGCGCGAGTTTTGCGTTCGGGAAAAGCTGCAATCCCCTGCGGGCCTTGACGCGCAGACGTGTGGTCTTGGGTGTCGGCTTATCAATCGTAACATTCACGACGGAGCCTTCCACTTCCGCTTCTATCTTGCCTCCAACCTCGTTCTGCGACTTGATCACGCCGCGACGGGTCATCGATTTCAACGAGGCCTGCCAAACCTGTTCGTATTTCGTGTCCATGATGCCTTCGATTTCATCGCGACTGATCGCGTAGCCGGTTGCCCCGCCAACCCCGAGCAATGCCACCGCGCAACCGGAAAGCGGTATGAGTGCGCACAACCACAAACTGAATATATTACGTAGTATGAATGTCTTCATGAGGCCTCCTGCCTTCATTGTAAAAGCATGCCCGGGATTGGCAAGTGTTTTTGCTAGGATGCTTCCCTTGCTCCAATAGTCTGGAAGGAGCAAGGGGTATTGTTTTTCGGGGACGCGGTTCGGGCGCTCCTGCGGCGCCCGCCCGGCTTTTTGCTATGACGGTAGGCCGGGTACCCGCGAAGCGGGTGGCCGTACCTAATGCCGGCAGTGCGAGAGCACGCCGGCCCGCTCGGCGCGCAAATTGCCGCCA
>CAZOWS010000313.1:0-6652 GCA_964583365.1 uncultured Actinomycetota bacterium | reverse complement strand
ATTAGTCACCATTAATGTTTCTGCATTGCGAATGATTTCCTGAGGATGGCGGATATAGTATTGCAAAACGAGCGCGTCTTGCATACCCGAAGGGCTGTCGGAATTGTCGTACACGATCGCATCGGGGGCTTGTATCAAAGGGGCTATCTTTCTATTCCTGTCCGCGTCGTCGATTGCTTGCACGCGCGGCATGAGCGATAAGAATTCGGGATGAGCGCGTTTTTCATCGTCTCGCATCATTTTGTGCATGCGCTGGGCGCGCACTTCTAGTGTGGCGATGACAAAAAATTTCCACAGGGCGTCGGGGAATACGACGGAACCGATGTCGCGGCCTTCCATGATGATGGTCTGGGATTTTGCATAATCGCGCTGAAGGCTGGTCAATTTCTGCCGCAATTGCGCGATGCAGGCAATTTTGGAACTAAACAGAACAATCCTCGCATCGTCCAACGCATGTGTCCAGTTCTCGCCATTTACCATCGTGTGCCATTCTTTTCCATGGGCCTCAAAGGCAATGCGCATGCCATGGGCGCAGGCAAGAATCGCGGGTTCATCGTCAGGGCTCAGATCCTTTTCCATCGCAACTTTTGCAACTGCCCGATACATGTGCCCTGTGTTGATGGTGGCGTAGCCGGTCAATTCGCTGAGAGCTTTGGCTATCACGCTTTTACCCACGTAGGCCGGTCCGTCGATGGCAATCACGTTTGCGCTCATCGCGCTGGCACTTTTTCCGCCAGGAAATAGAGAAGTGGCACCAGGGATTTGGCGTCTCTGATTTGTCTCCGGCGAATCATGGATTGTAATCTACTTATGGAAACGATTTTTGTCTCCAAGATTTCGTCGTCTTCCAGACGCGGTTCAGTTTTAACTAGGTTGCTTGCTAGGAAACAATGAATGATTTCCGTGCTGAATCCTGGTGAGGCGAAACAGGAGGTCAATTTTTTCCATCGCCTCGCGCGATAACCTATCTCTTCTTCGATCTCGCGCTTGGCGCATGCCAACGGGCTTTCGCCCGCATCGATGGTGCCAGCAGGAATTTCCCACAGGATTTTTCCCGCCCCATAGCGGTATTGGCGTATGAGAATCACGTGGTTTGAATCCAGTAAGGGGAGTATGACACTGATTCCGTCGTGGAGGATGAGGTCCCTGTTCAGCCTTTTACCGTTGGGCCATTGCACGTCGTCTACGACAACGTCAAAGCAATATCCCCGAAACATTCTCTTGCGCGAGAAGCGCCGAATTTTATCGTGTATCATGGATGGTGCAATAGGTTTGCGGATTTTTGACTGAAGTAGTTATCCAAGCGTGTGTAATCGTCCAAGGAATAAATCTCCGACCAGCCGTGTTCGATCACAAGGCCATGAATTTCTATGCCCTGATCGATCATGAATTGATAAAGATCCGTCATCGAAGCATATCCGGCGTTGGCGGCTTCTCCAAACGGTTTGTCGTGAAAATCTTTCAAGGCTTTTGCCCAGCAGGCCTTCAATAAGCCGAGCCCTTCTTTGGAGAACAGGCTCATGCCGATAAATTCATGATAGGCATTGTCCGGCTGAATTCCTTTGCCTATACGCAAGATTTTTTTGAAATGTCCCACGCCCAACTTACGCGAGGTAATATTTTCCGTATCGCCCTGCGCGATCACCAGGTCTAGGTTTTTGTCGCGCCGTGGCAGCGAGCGAAATGCACGGTCGATGACCACGGTCACCGCGTGAGGGCTTTTTAAAAGGGTTTGCGGGATTTGGCTATCGAACAATATGTCCGAATACGTGATCAGGCTCTTGCCCGAAACTGTTTGGAGCCCGCGCATGGTAGAGAAGGCACTGTGCGAGGTTTGAAAATCCGTGTTCTCGATGAGTTCTACATCCCGGACTTGAATTTTTTCCATTTGGTAGCCGACGACGACCTTAAAGGCTTGAATCCCCACGGACCGCAAAGTCTCGAGCTGATGTTCCAAGACGGTTTTTCCGCCCACGTTTAGCATGCATAGCGGTTTGTCGCAGAGCAGAGAAGAGAGTTCGGGCTGGAATCGATGATCCGCGGCAGCTGGAATCACCGCGGTGATTTTTTCGCCTTCGGGGGAATAGCGTTTTTCATTCTCCTGATAGGAGGGCATTCCCTGCAGTCCAAACAACTCGTTCATCGAGGCGATATCCTTTTCAACATCCTGCGTGGACCCTCGCGCGGCGATTTTACGGAATGCCTCGTCCATGCCGCGCACGCTCGCGCGTATCCCATGATTGGCATAGATCGCCATTCTGAATCCTGCCTGTGCAAGTTCCTCGCTGGTCACGGAAAAATAAGTTGTTGGAATCGCGATCAACGGATAGTTGTCGGAAAGATTTTTATTCCAGAGTCGCGCAAAGGCAAATACCTCCTCGGGCGTCTTTTCTTTGGAGTGAATGACGATGCCATCGGCACCGGCTTGGCGATAGGCCATGGCCCTGCGATAGGCTTCTTCCATGCCCCAGCCGGCGATCAGGGCTTCAACGCGCGCAAAGACCATGATTCCCTCAGAGGAAGAAGCCGCTGTTTTAGCCGCTTCGATTTTCCCTGCGAATTCTTCGATGGAGGCTAGTTCTTGGCGACCCGGTACGAAACTATTCATCTTGGGAAAGCGTTTGTCTTCGATCACCACGGCCGCCATGCCGGCGGCCTCGTATTTGCGAATCATGTGCATGACGTTGATGGCGTTGCCGTATCCTGTGTCGCAATCGCAGATCACGGGCAGGGAGGTGGCCGTATCCATGTTCTGCGCCGCTTGGAGATTTTCTGTCATGGTGAGAATATTGGCGTCCGGAACTCCATGCGCGGTGGCCAGCTCAAATCCGCTTGCCCAGACGCCGTCGAAACCATGCCTTTGTATCAATTTAGCGCCCAACGCATCATGGGCACCCACGATCTGAAGAATCGGCTTCTCTTGAAAAAGCGCTCGCAGCAGCTTGGCTTTGCTCATGGCTTGTCCGCTTTGGGATAGTAATCTTCCGCGTCCTCGACGACTCGAGCCACGTTTTCTTTGCCGAGCAACTGCAATTCTTGTTTGGCATCCCCCGTTAAATGTTGGCCGAACGTAATGGCCAAAATTCGTCCTAGATTTTTGGGATCCGGTGAATAAAAAGCATGGGGCGTGAAACCCGGAATCAGCCACGAATCGCCTTCGCTAAAAATTTCTTCGTGCAGGGTATCCTGCCACTCCCATAAATAGGCCACGGGCCCTCCGTGCAAGACTTGCGTGTACTGGTGGAAAAAATGGCCGCGGTTCATGACCACGTCTTCTTTGCGCGTCAAATGCAAGAGCAGTTCAACCGGCTTGATGTTCGGCAATACAGGCGTCATCACGCGCGACCAATAGGTGTATTGCAAGCGCCCATCTCTTTTCTGGTCAATCTTACGCGCATCTTTGTCTCTCAAAAATTTCATGCCGCGATCCAAATCATTTTCCAGGGGCAGCAGATCCCGCACGCCGATGAAAAACTGCTTAGCGAGTTTTTCTAATTCGATCCACTCGGGTTTGGCGTAGCCCTGTTCGAGGTCTTTGAGGCGTTCCAGAGGTATGCCTGTCTCTTGGGCCACGGTGGCGATAGGCTGTTTGATTTCATTTCGCCACGCGTGGATGAGGTTACCGTGTAGTTTATAGGGGGGTGCTTGGGTCTCGGTCAGTGACATGGGTTACTCCTTTCGTAGTGCCCTCTCTGCTTTGCGAAAATCTTCCACCGTGTCGATTTCTTTCCATTTGCTTCCGATGATTTCACAATGGATAGGGACGCCAAGATCGGCCATGTCTTGGAGTAAATCGGTCAAGTACGCGTTGCGGAATTGCTTGGCCCGGACAAAGGGTTTGCCGTCGTGCAAGAGCTTGGCGCGGCGATAATGCTCTTTAAATAGCGCGCAGCCATGGCTCGTCATTTTCATCATGCCAATGAATTCGCCGTGCACCTCCACGCCCGAGGCGCCGATTTTGCCGATTTTGATCACGCGATTGTCGCTGTCAAAGACCACGTTTTCTGCTTCTTCAATCGGGTGATCTTTGCGACCCTCGTAATAGTCTTTCCAGTCGACGTCCACGCCCAGCACGATGTCCTTATCGGAACGCAAAAGCTTTTTGAGCACGCTTTCTTCGTACCAAATATCCGAATAGGAAACAATCACGTCGCCCTCTAGTTTATCCGCCGCGGCCATCAGGGACCCCAGGATATTGTTGGTTTCATACTCGTGATTCCAAACATAATGGACTTTGGGATATTTAATTTTTTCGCCTTCGTATCCGCGAACGACAACGATGTCGGAGACACCGCATTTGCGGAATACTTCCAGATGGGTTTGCAAAAGGGTTTTACCATCCAGTCGTATCGCCAGGCATTTCGGCAGGGATTCGGTGAGGGGTTTTAAGCGCGTGCCCTTTCCTGCCGCGAGGATGATGGCCCGCATGGATTTTTGCTCGATTTGTTTTTTGATGTCCAGAATTTGTTGGCGTTGCAGGTGATAGCGTTGAATGTTTCTTAAGACCTCGAGTGTTTCAGGATGCGCTTTAACCAACGAGGCCAAATCCGGTGGAAGCTGCGCGTTTTGGCGCGCGGCGATGTCGTAGAAAGCCTCTACGGGGACTGTCAACTCCTTGGCCAGTTTTCGCACAATCTTTGCGGAAGGGACGCCGCGTTCTCCGCTTTCGATCTCGTTCAGATAGGAAGGAGCCACGCGAACCCGGCGCGCCAGCTCTCGCTGGCTGACGCCGCTTTGCTTGCGGTATTGACCGATAATTTTTCCAAAGGTTTTCACGGGCTGTTCGCTATGTTGCGAACATTATCTGATTTCAGAATGGGATAAGTCAAGAAAAAGTAACTGCCCCTATAATAGTCTAGCCCGACCCACCGCGGGTCCTGTCGCGGGGCAGCCCATTGAAATCAAAGTCCGCACCCATCCCCCCGTGGGACCCCTGCGGATTTTGATTTCAATGGGCGCCCGCCCCGCGCCACCCGCTGCATGATCCACATCATAAATCATCGTGAGGCAGATCATCTGGGGTTTTTATTCCTTTAGGGTATCGTTAAGAAATGGCCGGTCAAAATTCCGTGATGTCTAGCAGTATTCCTCTTCCTGAAAAATATCAGAAATCCATTCTGTTCAAGAAAGAACCCATCTTCACGCGGCCCTTGCGCAAACCTAATCCTGGCGAAAAGGTTTATTCCTTGACGGAAGATCAGCTCAACGAAATTCGCCGCATACGGTCCGAGAGAATCGAGCTGGACCCCGGAATGGGCGGTGTAATCCCGACAAAGATTAGAGAATGGGTACAGCAGGGAATCAACATTACGTCGTTGGACTTCATGCTCACCAAGCGATGCAATTTTAAATGCACGTGGTGCTTTGCCTCGAGCAGTCCGCTGGAGAGCGAATGTCTCCCTTTCGAACGTCTCGAGAAAACAATTGCGCAAGCAGCTAAAATCGGCACAAAACTTTTTATCCTGACAGGGGGAGAACCCCTGATGTATCGGGACCCCAAATCGGGAAAAGGATTTTTTGACGTTGTGGATTGCATTTTATCCACGTACCGACTTGCCGAAAAGGAAGTCCGCATATTGTGTTTTGATGACGTAGCGCTGATCACGCCTATCATCGCCGGGAAACTCGCCGAGCGTGGTATCGGTCTCTGCACAAAAGGGGATACGCTGGATGGCGACCTCCAGGATTATAAGCTGCAGACGCGAGGCGCCTATCGACAGATGTTGAAGGGTTATGAAAACCTTTGGAACGCTGGCTATGGAAAGAAGAATGGCCCTCCCATCGTGGTCAATTCCGTTCTGGACCATACTACTTTTGAAGGAATGATAGACCTTCACTTTTGGGTTAAAGAACATGGTATGGAGCATTCCATCGTACCCGTCCATTATTGCGGAAATGCCATCGTGGATGATCAGGAGGCCGGAATTCATTCCCCGCATGTTAAGGTGCTTTACGATTTAATCGCCAGAATCGACCGGGATTATTTTAAGGATGTGTGGACGCCATGGTCGGCGTTTCCAAAAAACAAGACCTGCAATCGGAATCTCTCGGGCTTGCATATTCGCGCCAATGGCCTTGTCACCGCTTGTTCCGAATCGCCTGCGATGGACCCCAACGATCCCTATAAGACGGAAAGTTATATCTTCGGCAACATCAACAAGGATGAGATTGCCGATATCGCACAAAGCAGCAAATTGGCGGGTTACAGACAGGAGTTTGAAAAAGGCGTGGGCGAGTATGTTTGCAATCCAGATATTTGCGATTTGAATAAGAACGATCTTTGCCGGGGTGGTTGTGCGACCCGTTCCGCTTACTCCGAGATGGATTATGACACGGGACTCATCTCCTTGAGCAAGGAACGGTCGCGCTATTCGCAATTTCGCGAAGACCCGCTATGCCCCGCCTGGACTGTATTGGCCGAGCAACAGGGAGTATTACGCGCCGGCCTATTGGAAGAGATACACGATCGCCTCATTCAGACATCAAAGTGTGTGGATAAGGAAAAATACGCGAAGCGAGTTTCTTTTTAACCCACCACGCAGTGCGTCCTGTCGCGGGGCAGCCCATCCCAGTCCAGTCCAGTAATCATTCACTCAAGGGTGCTAGAATGGCCTTCCTCCCCTTTCCCCTCCTTACAAAGGAGGGGAATACC
>CAZOWS010000312.1:0-7822 GCA_964583365.1 uncultured Actinomycetota bacterium | reverse complement strand
CCAGAGAAATGGCAGACATTGAGTCTGGAGGACAAAGCCAAACATTTGTACGTGCTCAAGGAAATTTGCCAGGTAACGCGAGCGGTCCTGGACCAACGCTGCAGCCCGGCCCCAGGGCCCGTGCACACAGAAGATCACAAGAACCTATTGGATGTAGGACTGCAGGGAGACATATTCACCGCGCTGGTGACCCAAGGCCAATGGCCGGCGAAATGGTTGTTGGACAGCAAGCAAGCCGACACAGAGGAGGAGATGCTCAAGCGCCTTGAAATCTCCGGAGGCACACTCGCAATCGGAGACAAGACAGTGCAGGAATATCTGGCAAAGATATGGATGTTCAAGGATGACAAGCGCTACGTAGAGGATCAGGCAAAGCTGCTTGGCCAATATCTCGCAAGCAAATACATGAAACCGAATCCTACACCCGCGGATTTGGAAAACTTAAGAATTGTTTGGCAACTCAAACAATTATTCGGGAACACGTCATGGCCGCAAGAGGCGAAGCAAGTAGCAGAGCAGTTGGAGAAGTATTGGGCGGAGCAGCAATTACCCACTGTCATTGCGAGGAGTGAAAGCGACGAAGCAATCTCGCAGGCCTTCGACAATTTTATCATCCAAGAAATCACCCAATCCGCAGTAGACAACTCGCTCAAATCGCTAGAACCCCATCGCGGCCAACGCGCAGCACTAGAAATCCTTCGCCAAAACCTGCTCTTCACGGCTATTAGCACCACGGGCCCGCCGGAGTTGTGGAAAAAATTATTAGATGAAATCCCCAACTACTATCCCGCGCCCATCATCGAAGAAAGCTTCTTCACCCCTTATCTAGCCAAAGTCCTAGCCAAGAAAAAAGAAATCGAGTCCGCCATTGCAGCCTTTCCCCTCCCCTTTGTAAGGGGAGGGCAGGGTGGGGTAGAGGATTTCCCCTTGGAAATTCAGCATCTAGTAAAGTCCTTAAAAGATGAGGACCATACTGTCCAAGACGCAGCTATGCAAGGTCTCATGGACCTGAACATACTGACACTAGAAGTAAAGGATGACCTGATAGTCCGATTGTATGCTGAAGACGCGCATACGCGCCAGCAAGCCGTCGCATGGCTCAAAAAAGTGAATGTCCCGCAAGATGAAATCCGCGCCCGATTAATGGAAACATTCAACGCCCCTGGCTCTGATACAGGCCTGCGTCTGGCCATCGCCGAAAGCGTGGTGCAATTTGACCCTACAGCCGACGACATAAAAGTACTTCAGATATTTTTGTTGGAGCAACTCAAATCCGTCGATCGCGAGCCAAAAATCCAAGCGCTTCACGCCCTAACCGTCATTGCGAGAAGCAAAGAGACGAAGCTAGCGTCTGTCATCCTGAGCGCGGCGAAGGATCTCTTATTGGACCTCCTCATCAGCGCTGACGAATCACTTCGTAACACTACGGCAGAATTGATCTTGGCTCTCAAACTCCCTGAAACAGATTTGAATGATCTAAAGCTACAGCTCATTCGTGAGTACGATGGGAAGAATGACTTGCGCCGCGCAGCAGGTATCAAAAGCCGTGTGCAACTCAAGTTGGGGGATTGGAATGATTCGGCGATGACGGATATAATGGAAAATATCCTCAAAAATAATTCTTCCGTTCCGCCTCAAATCACAATCTTAGAAGCCGTACCACTTCTCGGCAAAGACCCCGAGGTAAAAGTCTACGAGCTGATCAAGAAAAAACTGGCTAGCAATATTCCAGCCATACAGGTCGCGGCCATTCACGCGCTGCCCGCGCTAGGCGTGCCCGAAAGCGAATTCAAAACCAAATTCATCGAAATCTTGGACAACGACAGCGCCGACTTGATTGTCCAAAAAGCCCTGCTCGAAGAATTGCTCAAACTGGATCTGGAAAAAGACATTCCCGCCAAACAAAGAATTATCAATGCCATCAAGGGCAGATGCTCGACCAAAGAGCAGCGTCTCGTAATGCTCCTGCCCTTTGCCAAGTTAGGCTTTAATGATGCATTGTTTCAAAATACCTTAAGTATGGCTCTCGGAGAAGAAGATGAGCAGGGAATTGCGCTTGAAGCAATACAAACACTAGGAATAGCCGAATCCATCAAGACAGTATGGAAAGAACGTTTAAGCTCTTCCGCTTGGAAAGACAAAAAATCAGCCCTTCGAGCCCTTGCAGCGCTTGGCTTACCTGGAGTTCCGCCCACCCCCATTTTCGATGCCATCGCTGAAAAACCTTTGGTTGGTACCAAAGACCCCGAAGAAATCGCCCTGGGCATACAAGCGGCGATTACCCTTCTACCTCCCGCACTTTGGAAAATGAAGGTACAAGATTCCTTCCTTCAAACCACTGTTCTCGGCCTGAAAGACCACGAATCCCCATTAGTTCGCGAAGCGGTCTTGAAAGCCTTAACGGTCATGGCAAAAAGCAAAACGCCGCCGTCATTGCGAGCCGCAGGCGAAGCAATCTCGCCGTCCTCTGTCATCCTGAGCGCAGCGCAGGGGAGATCCTTCGTCGCCAAAGCTCCTCAGGATGACAGTATTACCCAACTTGCGGCCCTCAACGCGCTGGAAAAACAATTGCGCGTCTTCATGCGATGGGAGAAGGAGCTGAAGGAATTGAAAGAAGCAATTTCGTCGTCCCCTGTCATCCTGAGCAAAGCGAAGGATCTACGCAGTAATCAGACAAGATCCTTCGTCGCTATCGCTCCTCAGGATGACATAAGCGCCCTAACCCAAGCCCTCATCAACTCCGACGACGCAATTCGCCAGGCGGCAGTGAATACGATATTGGCCATGCGTCCGCTACCGGAGGAAAAGAAAGCGATGAAAGATTTTCTTTCCAAGACACTTTCCACCAAGGACGCCAATCCCGACACAAGGGCTATTGGCGCCGCATACGTCAGCGCCGGGCAGCTTAGACTTTTATCTAATGCGGAAGCACGCGAGCTACTGATGCTTCCAGATGAAGGGAATCGTCAGCTGCCCTATGAATGGCTGCTCAGAGGTATGGTTGCATACGGTAAAGTACCAGATATGGGCGATCTTAAATTTATAAACGAAAACATGGCCGACACAACAACACCGCATACGCGCGCAGCCGCCATTCGCGCATACATGGAATTGCGCCGGGTGTTTGGTGATCGAGTCATGGCCTGGGACAGAATCAAACCCAAGCTTATGCAAATCCTGGCCTCCGAGAGCAATGTCCTGGTGTTGCAGGCGCTTGTGGATCATTTGCAAGAAATCGTGGATTTGGATGGGACGGATTTTGACGCCGCAAAGACGGCCATTGCCTCGCGGCAAAGCACGCTATCGATGACGGATCCCAAATACAAAGCCAAACGCAATGCCCTTGTGCAGGCCATTGGCGCATTAGGACTTGAGCGTCTATTCCGTGACGATTATGCGCTGGAAATGCTCGGCGATCCGGATGACGAGGCATCTGCAGAGCTTTTGCTGCGCGTCGTAAGGCAGTTAAACAAACCACTTTTGGAATTGTTGTCATCCTTAAACGGTGATTTCATGCAGCCCGATGTCGTAAAGAAACGCATGGCCCTCCAGGCATTGCTCCGTCTGCAAACCAGTGCCAGTGATGGCCCCGGGCGAGTGGCTTCGGCGGCCACTCAAATAGTTATGAATGGTCCCGCAGAACTTCGTGATTTTGCGAGTGCGTGCTCCGGCCAAGCGGCAAAGAGAAATGAAGAGCTGGCTCAACTAGCTTCCGTGCAGCAGGCGCTGAGGCCTCTCATCGTAAATAAAACTGGCGCCACAGTGGCTCGCAATGTGCGCGCCGCGGCAATTCAGGCCTGGATTGATCTTGACCTGCCTATTAAAGAAATCGAACTGGATTTAGGAGAATTAGCTTTAGGCACGACACGGAATGATGCCGTACAGGATGCTGCCATTGCGGTTTTGTTGAAGCATCATGACACAGTCAAAAAAATGCTGCATAGCGCAAAAGCATCCAATGAGGCAATTGCCATTCGCGGATTGTTACGCTGCGATTTGACCATAGCAGATCTTGAAGAAATAAAATCAACGCTCATGCGTCATTTGGACGACCCCAGTGTTGAACTGCGTATCTGGGCCGCCAGTCGCGCTGCGGAGTTGGCCTACCCTGGTGAAGCGATGATCGAGAAGCTAGTCGCGATGCTCAAAGACCACCAGATTGAGATTCGCATCGCGGCCATGAAGGCCTTCGCGAAGACCGGAATCAAGCCACCGCAATTACTAGCAGAATTGAAAAGAATCATGGGCCTGCCGCAATCCGACACGAACAATTCAGAATCGCTACAATCCTGCTATGGGCTACTCGATTTTGATGATCTCTCCATAGACAGGCGGTGGATAAAAGGATTTTTCCTCAGAGAATTGCCCACCGCTGAGGGAGAGGAGTTAGCGCTTATACTGGATGGACTGGCGAAGCTCGACGCAGACCCAGGAGATTTTCACCCCATACTGCTGGACCGAATCCAAGCCGACACCATCAGCCTCGAGGATTTGCCCATATTGATGAAGGGACTGCGAGGGCTCTACCCCAAGAGGGCCGCCGAGCTAAGGACACAATGGGGTCCCTTTCTGTCAGGAGCCGCGTTCAGCGCAGGGATGGGCGAAGCACAGCGTTTATTGACCGAAGGCCCCAAGCAAGCCCGCGCGCTCTGCATACTCACAAGCCTTGATTGGATTGACCCTCCCAGCCCCTCGCTGGTCAAAGATGTAATCGATTGGCTGCTTCGCAGCCAGGACCCTGATGTGCAAGTGGTCGCAATACGGGCTCTCTTAGTCATTACAAAATCTGTCATCCTGAGCGAAGCGAAGGATCTACTTGGGACCAAAGCAGATCCTTCTGTCGCTACGCTCCCTCAGGATGACAGCAGGCCCAATTATAAATCCCTTCTCCAATCCGCCCTCACGGATCCCAGCCCTATTGTGCAAGATGGCGCATTGGGTGGACTTGCCGAGCTGGGCGTGGACGCGATGCCGCCCGAGGGCAAGAAAATGTTGTTGAAGCAACTTTTGAGCACCGAAATTGGCGTGCGTTCCCGCGCCATAGAATTGCTAAAGAAGCTGCAAGTTCCGTTGGCCGAGATTCGCAACTTTCTGCTAGACGCGGTAACAAAAACTTTGGCCGATTCAATCATGCCCCCAAACCAACGTCATGAAATCAAGCGCATCCAGGCTGAAACATTGGCCTCTTTTGGTCTCGAAAGCGTCGATAGGCCCATTGTCATAAATTTTTACGCCGATCAGGTGGGTGATACGAACAACAGATTGATTACCTCCATAGCCCTCAAGGCATTGAAGCGCCTCAACGTGCAATGGCATGAACTACCCCAACCCGTCCAAATCCATTTTGTCGAAGCGCTTCAGGGAAAATTCGACGCTTCTGACGAGGCTGCAGCGTGCATGAAGAACATGTCTCTCACCCAAGCAGAATTCGACGAAATTAAAGAGAAGTTGGAAAAATCACTGTTACGGATCCGGAAGCGTTCGCATGTTGACGTCAAAAAGGAAGTGCGCATTATCTCGAGCCTTGCTCAACTAGGGATGGCATCTCTGCACGAGCACAAAGCGCGGTTGATCAAACTCATCGATCCCGTGGTATATTCTGCGGAGGTTGTTGCTCAAGCCATTCGGGCTGTTGGTGCATTTGGCCAACCAGATGCCGAATTAATTGCGCAGATCACCCCGTTGCTCATCCGGCGTGATGAGATGATTCAATCTGCGGCAGTGGATGCCCTCATCGCCTTGGGGCAGGGGCCAAACATCAAATCCGTGCTCATTGACTTGTTGGACAGCGCCTACGATAAAGTTAGAGCTGTCGTCATACGCCACTTGAACGACGTGGACTGGGATGAGACAGACATCATAAACATTATAGCTACGCTGAAGCCCGATCTCACCTCTGCCGGCTACAAAATGGTCTTAGCCGTCCGTGGCTTAGCCAAGCTGGGCTGCACGGATGCTGACTTTCAAGACCATCTGGCCCAATTGCTCAGCACAACATATCTTAGTGATTACGCAGCGGTCGGTGATGCGATCGAGGAAATAGGTTTGCCCAAAGAAGATTTCAAGAAAAAGCTCTTGCAAGGTTTCGTGATGAAAGACATTAATGCGCCAGTTGCTGAGCAATCGCAGCAAGAGAATCTTTTACGAATACTCACGCTACTCGGTCAGCCCGTACCTGAAATTCAATCGGAGTTATTGCAAATACTCGAACAAGGTTCTGAGCCCTCTGCGCTGGGAGCCGTCAAGCTGCTAGCGCTTGGACCGGTGGATGACGTTGCCCGCAGCGCGTTGGAAAAAGCTGCACAAACTGGTCATCCGCGTGTCCGTGCAGCGGCTTTGGAGGCATTGCCAAAGGTGATGAACACGCCTCTCACGTATGCCCAGCTTGACAAAACCGTGCAAGACAAATTGCTCGAGATTTTGCGTACGCATCCAGAACCCACGATGCGCGTGGCCGCTTTGAATCTACTTGTTTCCTTGAAGGTGCCATTGGTAACTATCAAGGACGATCTCTTTGCCGGACAATCTTCGAAAGATGCTGGCGAGAGGCAAGCCGTCCTGCAGGCGTATGCGGACCTTGGCCATTCTCGGGTGCAATTAAAAAAAGACATATTTGTGTTTGTCGATAAAACTGTTGGTCCGGCGAGATTGCTTCGTCCGCGCGATGTAATGCATTTCTTGAACAATTTAACCATGCTCAACCTTTCTATTCCCGAAAAGAATAACGTGCTAAGCGTGCTCGAGGTCCTAATGCGAGAAGGGGATGCAAAAGAAATTGTTTTTGCCATCGACTGCATCGTGCGAATGCAACATGCTAATACGGCCGTGCTGGACAAGTTGATGGAATTCATGAAAAACGCCGATGGCAAAACCGATTCCGATGTCCGCGTCGCAGCTATTCGCGCGGTTGGCTCGCTCGGTATCAACAATCCTGAAATAGTCAAAGAACTCAAAAGCCTTTCTGGTCTATCCGGTGCGACCAGTTCTCCATGGGAAATCAGCCTGGCTGCTATACAGGCCATCATCGATCTCGGGGCCAATCCAAAAGAAAGGGGAGAGCTGAAGAGCGATCTCTTGTCCACACTGAAACTGTTAGCGCCAGCGTATTTTTCTAAGACGCTGGAATGCCTACGCAAGCTGGGAGCGACAGCCGATGAGATGAAGCCTCTGCTGATGCAACGCTTGTCGGCTGCATGGAGCAACCCTTCCATGCACCCAATCATCCCACATTTGATCGAGGCCTTCGGGACATTTCATGTGACGGCGGATAAGGATGTCGTCGATGAGATCAAAAAATTCTGGTCACCGCACGGCTTTTCAAACCCAATATACACAGATTCATATATCGCTGTATGTCGCGCAGCAATTGGCATGGGCACAAAAGAATTTCTCCAAAACTATATGGATGTTGGGATCATAGGGAACCGCGATTGTCGTCTGGCAGTTCTTGACGCACATCAAAAGTTAGGACTCACGGAGTCTGAGCGCAGCGAAATTAAGGAGACTCTCCTCTCCGAACTTCATGGCCGTCTCCCGGATATCACATTCTATGCTCGCAAGCTAGATGCCCTCATACGACTGGATTTGCTCCATTACGAAGAGGTCATTCTCTTCAAAGACAAAATCCTCGAGATGCTCAACAGCGGTGATGCGAATCTTCAGATAGTTGCGCTCGCGGCGTTGCCGCATCTGATGTCCCTCCCCTTTGTGAGGTTTTCGTTAGACGCAAAGGAAAAGATATCACAGAGCGCCTATGGAGGAGGGCAGGGTGGGGTAGATATTGGCGCTGCAGCCCAAACATCTCTACCTCCCGATAGTTTCT
>CAZOWS010000311.1:0-9209 GCA_964583365.1 uncultured Actinomycetota bacterium | reverse complement strand
CGGCCTTATCGCGGACAGAAAGTGATGCACGATGCCATCCAAGCGCTGAATCTCTTCTTGCACGGTCGCGTTGATTTTTTGAATGTTCTTGGTACCTTTGATTTTCTTAATCTCGCGTTCCATGAGCTGCAGATGAATGGTTAAGGAATTCAATGGGTTTCCGATCTCGTGGGCTAGACCCGCGGCCAGCAGTGAAAATGCCCCAAGCTTTTCGGTCTGGGCAAGCCGTCCTTCCACGCGCCGCTTCTCGGTGATGTCCTTGACGATGAGGGCTGTACCCAGAAAATCCGTCTTCTCCGCATGCAAAGGCATGAGATGGACGGACAATAGCATCGCGCGTGGCGAATACACTTGAATTTCGCGGTGCAAAGCCTGCGGCGCCTGAAATGATTCCGAGGACAACATATCCGTCATCGCCGGATCGGAAACAAGCGACGTCACGGCCGCACCGGACCAATTCTTTTCTGAAAATCCTAGCAGTGTTTGGGCCATGCTATTGGCGAAAAGAATTCTGCCTTTCTCGTCTAGAAACATAATCCCGTCGCCGAGAGCCTCCACAATGGATTGGAGGGCAATTTTTTCGCGCGCCATGTCCGTGAGCAGATGCAACAAATCATCTTTGCCTATGCGCCCGACGCGCTGCGTCAATTTATCAAGAAAGCTTGTTTTGGCCATTGTCAGGCGACTCGGTTTTGCACTCTACCCTCGGCAAAGGCGCAGATATTCGCAACCGTTTCCTCCAGAATACGCAAAAGCGCTTCTTTGCTGTCAAAACCGATATGCGGCGTGATCACCACATTTTCTCTTTGTAGCAACATGTGATTTTTCACCAGCAAATCCAACATTTCTTTGGAGTAATCCTTACTGAGTAGTTGCCGCTCTTCCTTAATTACTTCTTCGCCTTCCAGCACATCGAGCCCCGCGCCACCCAATATTCCCTTATCCAGAGCCCATACCAAGGCGTTGGTGTCCACGAGACTGCCTCGTGCCGTGTTGATCAACAGCGCGCCACGTTTGATCAGACCGATGTTTTTTTTATTCAGAAGATGATGCGTGTCAGGCCTGCTTGGGGCGTGAAGGGTCACGATATCAGAGGATGCAAGCAGTTCGGGCAGTTCTGCGTAGCGAAACCCAAGCACCTCTGCCATAAAAAGATCTTTCCGTACATCGTACGCGAGCACGTCCATGCCGAATCCCCGCGCCATTTTGATCACGTGCAAACCAATATGGCCGGCCCCGACCACACCCAACGTTTTGCCCTTCAGGTCGAAGCCTTGCAACCCTTCCAGAGAAAAATCGGTGCGCGTGGTGCGCACGTAGGCTTTATGAATATTGCGCGACAGCGAAAGGATCAGCGCGAACGTATGCTCGGCCACGGTATTTTCGCCGTAGAACGGCACGTTACAAACCACGATACCGCGCTTTTTACATACCTCCAGATCAATGTGATCGAAGCCCGTGGAGCGCGTAGCTATCATTTTGAGTTTGGGCATGCACCGCAGCGTCTCTTTGTTTAATCGCGAGTAAATAAACACGGAGACGATTTCGCAATCTGATTTTTTTGTCAGTGTGTCGGGGTGAAGCTCGACCGAGTTAAACTGAGGGCGAAAAGCCTTCAAGCGCGATCGCTGTAAGAATTCCTTCTCCCAGCGAACGGCTTCGTAAAATTGGATTTTGCCTTGGAGCTTCATCCCAGGCTCCTCGTCGCGTTCCTAAAGATTTGCTTTAATTTTGGCTTCGAGACTTTCTTTGGGCACGAGGCCGACGGATTCAGAAATCTTTTGGCCATTTTTAAATATCAGCACGGTGGGAACGCTCATCACCCCGAATTGGGCTGCAATGTCTGGCGCATGGTCCACATCCAGATGCGCGACCTTGGCTTTTCCCGCGTACGATTCGGCCAGTTCCGCAAGAATGGGCGCAAGACGTTTGCAAGGACCACACCATTCCGCGGCAAAGTCCAACACGACGACACCGGGATCCTTCAATACTTCTTGTTCAAAATTATCACTGGTGATTTCTACGATTTTGCTCATTTTAGCGATCTCCTTTTCACCCTTCGAAAAAAAATGCGCACTCGGCTGGTGCGCTGCATTCCTTGCTACTCTGACCCAACAGATTTCTAATGAACGTTCAGAACTTCCGTAATTTGAGGCACTTCCTTCTTAAGGGCTTCCTCCACCCCGTTGCGCAATAGTTCCAAAGCCTGTGGCGTTTTGGTACAGCTACCGTCGAACTTCACGTGCACTACTCCGCGCTGCTCATCCACCTTCAGTAGCTCTATCCTAGTGCCGTCCGATTCCAGCGTGGGTCGGATAATGTCAATCACGCGCGCAACTTCTTTTACTATCTTGATTACCATAGATACCTCTTTGCCTTCTGAATGAACAGCATCTATGCTATCAAAAAATCGTGATTCGGTAAAGTCAAATGAGGATTTGAATTTCCCCTCCTTTGTAAGGAGCAAGCGTCCGGCCACTACCACTTTGGCGGACGCCCGCCGAAGCGGTAGTGGCGAGCAAAGCGCGGTAGAAACAATCGGGAGTTAGTCGGTCACCGAGACTTTAGGTTGGATTCTTCGTGAATTAAATTCTCACCTTTTTTATTCATTTCTTGCATGGCCTGGTCCACGGAAATATCCCCGCAGAGCATGGATTCAACCGTGGGTTGTATGACTTTGTCCACGTATTCTTGCCAGAGGACCATGCCTGGGTTTTCGATTTCGGCTGTGTCCAGCGCTTCAATGAAGGTTTTTATCCCTAGCGGCGGCGTGTGTAAGAAAACATCTGAATTCGCCGCAGCAATATCTGCCGGAACACAATTACGGAACTCGCCTAATATTTTTGATGCCTCGGTGCTGGAAAAATAGCGCACGAATTCCCATGCCTCTTGGGGATGCTGCGTTTTGGACGAAATGCAATTGCCACCCACAGCCAGGCGGCTGTAGCGCCGGTTTCCTTTGGGGACCAACGCGACATCCCAATCAAAATTATTCAGTTTGGCAAATTCCGGAAGCATGTAGGTGCGTCCGACCAGCATGCCAATGCGACCCGTGGAAAAAAGCGTTACGCCATCCATGACCTCCACATCACGCAAGGCGGCAGTCTGCGGGGCCCACCCTTTTGCTACCAGCGACTCGAGAAATTCGAGGCTTTTGCGCGTAGGAACGCTCGCGATCACGCAATGGTCCTGATCGAAACATTCTCCGCCGTAAGACTTCACCAACAAAAGCGGGCGCGGTTGCAATGTTCCATACTGCAATGTCGTCCCATGCTTCTTAGTCGTCAACTGCTCCGCCGCGAGAGCAAAATCATCCCAAGTCCAATTGTTGTTGGGATAGACCAAACCCGCCTTGTCGAACAAGTCCTTGTTGTAAAAAAGCACGTCCGTGCTGAAGTGAAATGGAAAAATATAGAGCCCTGTTGCCAATCCGCCGCCTTCGGCAGGCTTTTGGCAAGACTCTATGATTTTTGGAAAAAAAGAGGAAAGGGCTACGGAAGAATCTTTGCTTAGCAAAGGCATGAGATCTAGCACCGCCCCGCGATGCACTAGCGCGGGCAGTCTGTCCGAGACATAATAAAACACATCGGGCATCTCTCCCGCGGCTGCTTGGGCCTGCAACTTGGTGAATCCGCTGGGCGACAACTGAATCTTTACATGTATCGAAGGATGCGATTGCTCGAATGCTTGAACCAACTTTTGGAGCGCGTCACGCTGCTGTGGTAGCGTCTCCATGGTTTGATAAACAATCGTTACGCCCTGGTTGGATATCTTCGACGAGCAGCCGTAAAGTCCCAAAAGGCTGAGCGCAAATAAAAGTGCCAAACATTTTTGAGCTATCATTTTCACGTACCCTTTCCTCCCGATTTCTCTAGCTGCACAGGCATAATCCCGTTGGGTATTACGTCTCCGAAAAGAACTTCTATCAATGCTTTGATCGAACAAACCCGAAAACCGTATGTTGCCAATTGCGTGGGCGCGTCTCCCAGCTCGATCAAATCGTATGGATTGCGAATAGCCGCAATGATCGCCTGCGGATGTTGCGCCACGATTTGCCGAGCAAATTCCATTTGGTCAGGAACCAAATGGGCATTGTACGTTAAGAGCAAGACTACGTCGAACGTTTTAGCCAATGGGATAAGACGCGCATCCGCATCTGTAGGAGATAGATTAAATTTCTTCCACTGCGTGTTGGCGTGAAAGGTTCGAATAAACCGTAGCATGGGGGCATCGTCTTCATTCCGGGTTATCTCCCTATCCTCCACCTGCGTTTGCATTGCATAGGCGGGCTCAAGCACTAGGATTTTTTGATTTTTGGAAAGGCGCAGTGGCACGGCAGCGACATCGTCTTTGATCAGCGTGATGGAATCTCGAGCCATACGCTGGGCAACTTGTTGATGAATTCCCAATGTTTGAAGGGTCGCATGGCTGTGCCTGGTGTTTTCCCCGAGCAATGTCTTGAGGCGTCGAATTTTCTTGAGGCTCTCTTCCATGCACACTTCTACCTCGCCGCCCGCCATCGCAAGCATTTGAAGAGAATCAAACAGGGCGATCTGCGTGGTCTGCGTGTGACAACATTGAATGATGTTCACACCCGCGACAACGCTTTGCCTTGCAATCTCGGCGATGGAAAAATGTCGCATCAACGCCCCCATCTCCACATCGTCGCTGATTATCACGCCGTGAAAACCGAGCTTCACACGAAGCAAATCCATCAGTATGCGTTTAGAAAAAGTTGCTGGGACTTGGCCGGTCTCCCATGCGCGGTAGATCGCATGGGATGTCATCACCAGTTGGACCCCCGCGCTGATTACGGTCGTAAAGGGCACGATATCCCGTTGCAGCATTTGCTTTTCATCCGCGTCAATTACCGGTAAACCTTGGTGGGGATCAAGAGCGCATGCCCCCAATCCTGGAAAATGCTTTGCTGTGGCCAACATCCCCTGGCTCTGTAGGCCCTCCATCATGGAAGCTGCAAGGCGGCCGACAGTCTCGGGATCACTACCGAACGAACGAACACCAACAACAGGATTGCGTGGATTGGAGCTGATATCCAGCACAGGCGCGAAATTGATATTGAAACCCATCAAGGTCATCTCGATGCCCGTGATTTGGCCCGCAGCAAATGCGGAATCTTCCTTACCGATGCTGCCCAACGCCATGTTGCCGGGCAATACGGTCATACCCGGGACAAGTCGCGCGACAGCTCCACCCTCCTGATCCACGGCAACGAGCAACGGTTGATCGCTGATAGTTGCGCGGAGGCCTTGCAACTTTCCGATGAGTTTCGCGGTTTGCCCCATGCTTTTCATGTTGCGCGAGAAGAGCACGACGCCACCGATATGTCTTTCGGTGATCCAGACAGATAGATCAGGAGTAACTTCTGTGCCTTCGAAACCGATCATCATCAATTCTCCTGGCATCATTCAAGCGCCTCTCGTAAATTGCCCTGAGTCAAGGACAGGCGCTTCTCGGCCTCAAGTTGTGAAATATTATGTCGGGCCATCAGAACGGCCGCTTTGGTCTTGCCCTTGGCTTGATCCAAAAGGACCTCGCTTTGCGCGCTGTCTTGTCCGGTCAATTGAGAAATAATGCGCGACGCGCGCGCGCGCAGCTTTTTGTTCGTGGGAGCAACGTCTACCATGCAATGATCCAAGACTTTGCCCATGCGAATCATCGTGGCCGTAGACAGCGTGTTCAAAATAAGTTTGGTCGCTGTGCCTGCCTTCATGCGCGTAGAGCCGGCAATGATTTCCGGGCCCACGCATGCGACTATCGCGATGTCGCAAGCTTTTTCCAGTGGCGTGGCCGTATTGCAGGTTATGGCTATTGTTTTGGCGCCTATACGCCGGGCGTGGGCGACCGCAGCAAGTACGAACGGGGTTGTCCCACTCGCGGCTACACCGACCAGGACATCTTTGCATGAAAATTGTTTGGCCTCGAGTTGTTTCAACGCGCTTTGCTCATCGTCCTCCGCCCCTTCTGCGGCATTCTCTAAAGCAGCATCCCCACCTGCTACAATCACTTCAAATATTCCTTGCGGCAACCCGAACGTGGGTGGCAATTCGGCGGCATCCAATGCAGCCAGCCGACCACTTGTGCCCGCACCCACGTAGAACACGCGACCGGCCTCGCGCAGTGTTGATACGAGGCATTCTACGGCTTTGGCCAGAGAGATTTTTTGGCGAAGCACCGCGCGGGGCACGAAACTATCCTCGTGCAATAGGATGCCGACAATTTGGGCTGCGGAGAGTTTGTCTATGCCTTTGGAACGTGGGTTCGAAGCTTCGGTCGCGGGCAAGGTCATAGCGACCTGTGTTTCATGCGGGTACGGGAATGCTTCCCAACGCGGGACTTGGATTTTTCCCTGCGCCAACAACATGGCACCATGTCCTTTTTTTATTTTGGATAATTCCGTTATGCAGCTCCCGGGAATGTCCATGTAATCAGCGTACTCTCGATGATGCTCGAAAACACCACCGGCCAGAACTACTCGAATATCTTTGTGCTCTTGATTTTGCAGCCACAGCACAAGCGGGATAATTTGCTCTTTCAAGGAAGCGGCGGCGTTCTCCAATATTTGCATTGCCTGCGCGTCCACTTTTTTTGCGCAGGAAAAAACGAGGGGCGACAACGCTGCAATTTCACTTTTTGTCGCGGCCTGGGCCCACGCAATAATTGCAGCGACGCCACGATGCTCTATTTTTCGAGCGAGCAACCGGGTCAGCGCGCTAGGCGTATTACTACCGTCTTCTGCAGCAAGCAAAGCGCGAACGGCCTCGCGACCTATTGCGTATCCGCTGCCATCGTCCCCGAAGCGCTCTCCCCAACCACCGCTGCGTCGGACATGCCCGTGACCATCCTGGGCCAATACGCAAGAGCCAGTTCCAGCAATAACGACGATGCCAGCGGACTCGCCAAGCGTGGCAGCCAGAGTGGAAAAAATGTCGGGAACAATCTCGGGTCGGCAGCCCAGCATCAGCACGCGGCATTCTTTGCGAATGCTATCGATCGCGCCCTTTTGAGAAATCCCAGCCATGCATATCACCACGCGCCGGACATGGCTGAAATCCACGCGCGCTTTACGTTTAAGTTGACGCAGCAACGCAGAAAAATTACCTGTTTTTTTTAGAGGACGAGAAATACACCGTGCCAGAATGCGTCCCCGGGAATCCGCCAATGACGCCACAACAGACGTGGCGCCAGTTTCCACGGCGAGGAAGATCGCGTTAGACCGGGAGAGATTTACCGGGGTTCGATGCCGCTTGCGCGGTAGGATTGTTTGTCGTGCCATCGGCATGCTCAAAGTAATAGCCGCACGGAAAAGCGATGTGCTCTTCTTCTACACGCGGATATTTTCGGCAATTCATGGGCCTAAATTTATAAATTGCGCACATCGCTTTTTCTTCATGGTCAAAACGCAGAAACGGACAGCGATTGGGCAACATGCAACAATGCCCGCAACGATTGCATTCACCTTTGCGATTATCCGCGACGGGCAACACACTCGTGATCGTGCGCTTGAGCTTCTCCCCCCAGGTGTTTTTGCCTTCTAGAGTATGCATGTGCGTGCGTGATGGTATAAATATTGCTGGGCGAGGCCCGCATAACGGCCAAATCTTTTTTGGGCTATTGTATGCATACGCTTTTCTTTCATTTTCCTGCGACCTCCGTACAACTGCTGCATAGCCCTGGCTATCCAAACATCCACGGGAAAGGCTTCTGGCTGATCGAGCGAAAAAAGACACACGCAATCCGCCACTTTCGGCCCGACACCATAAAATTCCATAAGGGCACTGCGGGCCTGAGCATAGGTGCTTTCCCTATATTGCACAAGCACGATTTCTTCCTTCTGAATTCTTTGCGCGGCAGCCTTAAGATATTTGGCGCGAAAGCCCATTTTCGTCTTGCGCAAATCCTCTTCCGATGTCCGCGCGACAGCCGCAACCGTCGGAAAGAGACGACGTTCCCCACCAGGCGTATCTATCTTTTCTCCCAGCATCTCGCAAAGCGCAGCAACAGTTTTCTCGATTTGCGGAATAGCCTTATTGATCGCCAAAATAAACGACGCAAGACATTCCCAAGGCTCCTGCCTCAAAATCCGAATACCCGGATGCGTTCGCAGCGCGTCTGCCAAAGGTCCATCTTTCTCAAGCGCCTCCACCGCCTCAGCCAGTGGATACTTCAAAGAAAAATAGTCTTCGATCAACCCCCGTTGCAAGGGCACGGGGAAGGTGCGCGCCCAAAGCGCATCTCCCTCCTGACGCGCTTGGATAAACGTATCCCTCACAATCCCTTCAAAAACCCCATCTTTTTCCTTCCATCGAAAAGTCTGGCCGGATTTCAATGTCCGATCCAAGCTGAATGGCGCGACGTCTCGCAAGACGAGCCAATCGTTGCGTGTTGTGATTTTCATGAATGTATCATTGGTAAAACACCACTGGAAGGGGGCATGGGGACTTCTTTTTAGGGGACTCGCACAGGCGCGCAAAGCTAGGTTTGCCGCCGGCTTTATGGCGGCAATTTGCGCGCCGAGCGGTAGCGGGCGGCCGCCGCCGGAGCGGCCGAACCGCGTCCCCTAAAAAGAAGTCCCCTTGGCCCCTTCCATCATTGGATAAATAGTTACTGTTTTCGTAAAAGATCCACAAGCGCAGCAGGATCATTGCTGACTATGCCATCCACACCCAGCGCCAAAATCTGCCGCTGCTCTTTCACTCCATCTATCACCCATGGGAAAATTTCCATTCCGAGTAACTTGCATTCGGTCACGAGATGAGATGTGAGCAGTTTTTTATGTGGGCAAAGGGCATCCAGATTTTTAAAACCCTCTCTGCGAGCCCTGCTAAGGGCTTGTTTGCTAGCCACGATGATCCCCGTCCACCCTTTGGGATAAATGGAACGATAAAAAAGAGGAACCGAACGATTAAACGAGGCCACGAGACAATCTTTTTGGGCTCCACTGGCCGCGATAACTTTTGCTGTCGCGCGCGTGAGGGCTATCACACGCGATTTACGAAGTCGGGTGGCCTTGACCTCCACATAAAACTTTATTTTCCCACGTAATTCCGCCAACACCTCGGATAGCAGAGGAACTTTTCCTTGCGATCGCTCTTTGATTTGAGCAAAGCTAAGGTGGGAAATTCTTCCGGATTTCCCAAACAGGCGGTTCAATGTTGCGTCGTGTATAACAACAACGTGATTATCCGCAC
>CAZOWS010000310.1:0-4506 GCA_964583365.1 uncultured Actinomycetota bacterium | reverse complement strand
CTCTGCTTCCGCTTGTTCGAAGGCCTTCTGCAGCAAAGTTAATCCCTCTTTATTGCCCTGGGCCACCTCGATCACTCCAAGATAAATGTTGATCTCTATGGCCATTCGATCCCAAAACTTGGAAGGCATGCTTTTATGTGTTTTGATTTCTTTTAGCTGATGCGCAATGGCTTGAGCCTGCACCAATTGATCTTTTGCACCTTGAAAATCCTTTGCCATAAATTTTAGCGTCCCACCCAACTTGAGTTGAAAGTGTTTCAACAAGCGGCTGAAAAATTCCTCGCCGTAGATTTTCGCCCCGCTTTCTTCATTGATTCTCCGCCTATGCTGCTCCCACGGAACCAGAAGCATCGCAGGATCATAGGGCGCATCGGGCTTGGTGTACTGGCAATAGGCTGTTTCGAGGATGCTCGTCCATAGGCCTATGACACTTTGTATCTCATCGGCGTTGGCCTGCGGGCTTGTACCTTTAATATCGGGCATGAATTTTAAAATTTTTGTCGCGTCAGGAAGAACAGCTATGCGTCCAATAGATGGCGAACCGGGAGCAATCGATCTAGTGGCCCTGCCATCCGCGCCCGCGGGAGGAGCCGGTGAAGCCTGAACGGGAATTATTGGATTTAACTCCCGATTCAAGAACGCTATGACATCCGGCCAATATTCCTGCTGGACTTTGCAAAACCACGCATGATCGCCGGGATAGCTGGATTGAAACTCAACTTTCTTCCCAAGACGCTGCAAAACTTCCACGACATGGATTTGCACACTCTCTCCTAGCTGCCCTTTTAGTTCTTGCTGGCCCAGTGTCACCAGAACAGGTGCTTGGATTTTTTCCATTTCCGCATCTCCACGCGTCGGGGTTTCCATTTCCGTCGGTGACATCGCGATGAGCGCCTTAAAATCCCGCGTGCGCGATGCAGCTTGTAATGTCATCGCCCCGCCCTTGGAAAACCCCATCATAGCAATGCGATTCATGTCCACATCGGGCTTGGTTTTTAAATAGGCGAGAACTCCTTTTAGAATAGAATCGAAATCCACACCCTCCGAGCGGATAGGCGCTATAGCAACAAATTGACCATCGGAAAGCGCTTTAACAAAGTCCGCAACATCATAGCCTTGCTCTTTGGCGCCCGCATAATCGACTTTTTCAACGGTTTCGTCGTGATGATAAATAACGACAGGAAGTTTTTCCCCGGGACTTGGGTGCGTGTACAACGCGCGCATCAGTTGGCCTGTTGCCGGCTCTTGAAACACCACCCATTCCGGTGCCACGCTATCCTGAGCGAACAGCTCGATGTTTTGACGGGCAAGCGATGCGAATAGCATCAGCGCGAGAAGGAATATTTTATGTCTTAGCACGGGATGGTAAAAAAATACCATGTCTAAATTTTAGCTGATTGTAAAACAGACTTAGGCCGGCGTGGATCCCACTTCCTCATTCGCAGCTTCTTCCTCAACGGCTTCGACGTCCTCGCTGATCACGCGCGTGACGGCCTCGAGCTTGTCTCCACTGGACAGATGAATGAGACGCACGCCTTGCGTGTTTCTACCAATCACGGAAATTCCTTTCACCGAGGTGCGCACCATTTTCCCGGTCGATGAAATCATCATGATCTCGTCAGCATCCACGACGCGCAGAACACCCACCACGGGACCGTTCTTGTCGGTGGTCTTAATACCAATAATACCCTTGCCGCCACGATTCTGAACGCGATATTCGTCAAAGTCCGTGCGTTTTCCATAGCCGTTCTCGGTCACAACAAGCAGCGTCGCGTCTTTTTCAACCAGGCCCATGCTCACGACCTCGTCTTTTTTATCCAGCGTAATACCCCGCACTCCGCGTGTTGCGCGGCCTTGATCTTTGACCTGCCCTTCGGGGAAACGAATGGACTGGCCTTCTTTAGTAGCCAATACAACCTCGTCGTGCCCGGTTGTTATGTTGATGCCGATCAACTGATCGTCCGAATCAATCTTGATAGCGATGATGCCGGCCTTGCGCGGATTGTTAAAATCCTCCAGCGGCGTTTTCTTGACAACGCCCTTCTTGGTCGCCATGAATATTTTTCGCCCGCCGTCGAATTCGCGCACGCATAGCATGGCCGCGATTTTCTGGTCTTGCGGTATGGACAGCAAATTCGCAATGGCCTTGCCCTTGGACATGCGGCCGGCCTGAGGAATGTCGTACACCTTCATCCAATGCACCATGCCGTTGGCCGTAAAATACAAGATGTAATCGTGCGTCTGCGCCGTGAACAGATGCTCGACATAATCTTCTTCTTTTGTGTCCATGCCTCCCACGCCTTTGCCACCGCGCTTTTGCTGGCGGTATAGGCTCACCGATGTGCGCTTGATATAGCCCATGTGCGAGATCGTGATCAAGCAGCTTTCGTTGGCGACCAAGTCCTCGATGCGTATTTCTTGTTCGTCGGGAACCAGTTCCGTGCGGCGCTCATCGCCGAAACGCTTTTTCAAATCGTCGAGTTCATCCTTGATGATACCGAGAATTTTTTTCTCGCTGGCCAAGACGGAGCGCAGATACGTGATGCGCTTGATCAGCTCGAGATATTCCTGCTCGATTTTGTCGATTTCAAGATTCGTAAGTTGGTAGAGGCGCAAATCCAAAATTGCGTTGGCCTGAATCTCGCTCAACTTGAACTTCGTCATTAATTTTTGCTTCGCGAGCTCCCTGTCCTTGGAGGATCGTATGATCTTAACGACCTCGTCGATATGGGCCAGCGCGATCTTGTAGCCTTCGAGTATATGCGCGCGGGCTTCGGCTTTCTCGAGCTCGAAACGCGTGCGTCGCACCACGACTTCCTTGCGATGCTCGACGTAGCAATGAATCAATTGCTTCAAATTCATGACCTTCGGGCGACCCTTGTCCAACGCGAGCAAAATGGCGCCGAATGTCGTCTGCATTTGCGTGTGCTTGTACAATTGATTGAGAACAACCTTCGCGATTTCACCGCGCTTGAGCTCGATGACTATGCGCATCCCGTCCTTGTCGGACTCGTCGCGCAGATCAGAAATACCCGTGATCACTTTGTCGTTGATCAGTTCCGCGATCTTTTCGATGAGCGAGGATTTGTTCACTGTATAGGGAATTTCCGTAACAATGATTTGTTCTTTGCCCGACTTGGCCTCTTCGACACCGGCTTTCGCGCGCACGCGTATGTGCCCGCGGCCGGTCTTGTACATGGCCGTAACTTCTCCCAAGCCGCATATCTGGCCGCCTGTCGGGAAATCCGGAGCCTTGATGACTTTCATCAGCTTTTCAACGGAGATCTCGGGATCGTCTATCACGAGCTTGATCCCGTCCACCACCTCGCTCAAATTATGCGGAGGAATATTCGTCGCCATGCCGACCGCGATTCCGGATGATCCGTTTATCAACAGATTCGGTACCTTGGAGGGCAACACCACCGGCTCTTGCAGCGACTCATCGAAGTTTGGCCTAAAATCCACGGTGTTCTTTTCCAAATCGGCCAAGATTTCCTCGGCTAGCGAGTCCAGACGAACTTCCGTGTAACGCATCGCAGCCGCATTGTCGCCGTCTACCGATCCAAAATTTCCCTGACCGTCCACGAGCGGATATCGCAGCGAAAACGTCTGCACCATGCGCACCATCGTCTCGTACACGGCCACGTCGCCATGCGGATGGTACTTCCCAAGACAGTTGTGGACCACCATCCCGTTTGCGATAAATTGATGCTCTCCCACCACCTCAATATCATAGGTGACTTCCGGTGGAGCATCCGAGACAGCTTCTACCTTAATGAACGCAAGGCCACTTTGTAGCACATCTGTTAGAAAACCGCTTAGGGGAGACCCTATTCGTTCGAGCTTGTCGGATATTCCCCATTCCATGATTTGGGTTCTGTGTAGAGGTTTTGTGGCAAGATCGCTGCTGTACCGAATTTTCGCTCCTGTAGAATATTTAATCCCCTGCCGAAACTTGCTGCCATCCACCGATCGATACCAACCACTGCCGATGTGACTCTTCGTCAACTCGCCGAATATTTTCTCGCCGGCCCATGGAATGACATCTCCGGATGTTTTCTTTAAAACCGCTGTGCGTATCCGTTCAACACGCGCGCGCTTATCAGGGTTTACGGGATGTAACTTTGTCGCTAAAGTCTGTGCCCCAACACCTCGTATCTCAAGGTATTGGAAGGGCCTGCGACTCATAACAATTTTTCCATTAATACTATGCCCGGGTTGAATCTGCTGAACAAAACGACGGCTGAATATCCCCTGATGTTGCAAAATTAAAGCTAGACCTTCTAGCAACTTTACGGAGGTTGAGCCGTAATGGATTACGTTGCGCTGTGCATGAACACTGCCGTCTCCATCCACAAGCCCGCTGATAAACGAAAATATTACCGACCGGGGGGATCTAAAGATGGGTTCCGGAATCTCTTTAGTCCAAGCATCCCTGTTCTTAACACCGAAGTTTTCTCTTAAAAAATCCGTAAAAATCTGCCGGCTAACTCGCACCTGATACCC
>CAZOWS010000309.1:0-5153 GCA_964583365.1 uncultured Actinomycetota bacterium | reverse complement strand
CCATGACCAATATGGAAAATTTAGTTAAAGAGGCCCCACAGCTGCCGGAACCTTCCGAAAAGAAAAATTGGGGCGAAGAGATAGAAAAGTTATTCGAGGAAAATGGCAACACGCTCAGCTTAAAGGAAAAACAGTGGCTGGCGGAATACGTCGATCATTTCTTTGTATTACATCCCGGACGTTTGGAACAGAACAACAGAGAGTTGTTGCAAAGCTTGTTGGATTCAGCTCAACTGGACATTCCGTTGCGGCCGGCTTTTTTACAACCCAACCAGGCCTCGATACGTTTGCACCGAGAATTTCTCAATGGCATTCCGGAAGAGTTGCGGATCAAACTGTTTGCGCCAAAATTCAAGACTTCCGAGATGCGCAGGCGAATTTCTGAGATGTTGCATGATCTTGGCCTTCATCGCGAACGTTTAGGCTCTGACGAAAAAGAATTCATCAATACATTCCTAAAAGATCCCGACGCATGGCGAAAAATGCAATGGACCCGGTTCGAAGATCATTACTTTCAAGGAGACCTGGATACGGATGCCTTTCTTTACCGTGTCTCTTTTTCTTTAGACGGAGCAACGTTGGAATTTTTCGTCCAAGGCGCCCCATTCTCCAAGACCCTTCCAAACGAAACGCTTTATGCAAAATATCTGGAAATTGCTGAACTGCCGCATGCCAGGGTCACGTTTGTGCCCAAAGCGGACCGCGACACCAATCCGAGTATGCTGTTCTTTACTGGCTTGCCTAAGGAATACACGGGCAAAATATTTAGCGAAGGAAAGTTGGATGGACACATGGAACACGTCGCAAAGGAATTGGTGGATGCGATGGCAAAAAATGCCGCCGCAGGAGATCTTCTGGGCCGTGTGGAAAGGGGTTTGATGGGCCGATACAACGCGATTACATCGCATATGATATCTTGCGAAAATTTGGAGAAGGAATGCTATAGGCGTTTGAAGGATGCAAGCGTTTCTGAATTTCACGCAGATTTGTTCTCCGTGCACAACGGCGCGCTCTTTGGGGAAGCAAGGGAACATGAAATGAAGGCCCTGGTGAGTTTTTCTGCTTTTAAACAGCTTGATGAATCCCGCTACATGCTTTTGGCCCGTTTTGTCGAGGAATACATTCGGCAATGGCAGAAACTGCTGGATCGCCGCCAGGACATTGAAGTGCTAGTGGAAAAAGAATTTGGCAAGGATTCGCTGGAGTTCGCCTTTCTTTTAAAACAGATTCAAGCCGATCCAATGATCCTATTGGCAGATCAAGCCAAGAAGCTTTTTCTGCAGGAGAGGATACCGTTTGATTCCGGGCAATTCATTCTGGCCATACTGCAAAGAATCCAAGAGACCCAACCTGGCGAGCACATTTTGGATCATGCGAAAAATGAAATGTCTGTGGCCAATGCCATCGTGTGGATGCAAAAGCCAGGGCCGGACGGCAAACCCTTATCGTACTCGCTTCGTCGGGAAAATAGTCGTTGGGTGCTCTATGCCGAAGGCGTTGCCTATGCACCCGCTTTTGAATCCTTGGTGAAAGTCGTGGAAGATGCGCGCGAGCCCGCGGTGAAGGCCGGGGTGGATATCATCGAATTGGATATTGAAGCGCCTGGCGGTCGCGTGTGGGGATTGTTCAAGGACGGGCGCCCGAAGGTGCGTCTGGCGATACCCAGGCTTGTGGAGACGGCGGCGGAAGAGCCCGGGGACATTCCTTCCGATGTGCTGGCAGCGCTAAAAATGCGAAAACCGATTCCCGCGTTTTTGCGCTTCACTCTCGCGTGGGATTCGGCCGAAGTCCAACGCCGCGCGGAATTACTGCTACGGCAAAGAATGTCGCCGGAACAGCGTGGCATAGTGGAGCGGATGATGCAGCCGAGTCGGCGCGACTTTCTTCGCATGGGGCTGGGCAGCTTGCTCTCGCAGATTGTCCAGGCACAGCCTGTGGCGAGAACAATTTTTCAGATGTCTGGATTAGCAAAGACTGCGCAAAAAATCGGTCCCCCATCATCGCTACCCTTAAGCCGCTACGATCATTTAGAACTGATTAGAGATATTTGGTATTTCTGGGGGCCAGGAGGAGAGGGCAGCAAAATGATTCGGGAGCCATCTCTAGATAAGCAATTACGACCCATCTACGGTGATGAGGCGGCTGTTCAAGCTGCAGTAAAAAAAATCACAGCGCCCATGAAAAAATCGGATGAGCGCGATTGGCCTGAAGGCTTCATTGATGAAATGACTAGGGGTGTCAATATCTTACAGGTACGGCAAATCATCGAAGCTGGTGTTGAAAGAGACCCCGAAGTTCTAAGCTATTTTCAAAGCGTCTTGCGGAGCAATTTTGGCTTTGAGCCCCATTTGAGAAAGGCAATGGTAGAGGAATTCAATAGCCTTGTTTTGCCGCAAAATAGGGTTCCTCTTTTTTCGTTGGATGCCTTTCCACGTCCGATTCCACGAGGATCCATCGGTGCTCGCATGTGCCGGTGGCTGTATCATGAATTGCTTCAGCAGGAGATGGCCCTCTTGCAAGAGAGCGGATTTGCTCCGCAGGATTCCTTCTACGTAAAAAAGGATCGTGAGTTCTACGCTGGCGATCCCATCCTGCCTGATTTCGATATGGTTAAAATGATTTCGCTTGATGAAGAATATGGCTCACAGAAAGGAGAAATGTGCATCGACTTGATTCGCGCCAAGATGGAAAGCGCCGATTGGACACTTGGCTGGGACGAGATGCGGCAATTGCGGCATATGATGGAGTTTGGAAAAAACGTGGCCAATGGACGCATAGATGTGCGCGGGCCCGGCATTCGCAAGCTCTACTCCAAGTTGGTTGAGGGCTTGGAAAAAATAATTATGGAAGCCATCTTGCAGCCCGAGCCCGAAGCGGCTGAGGAAATTTGGGATGAAGATTTGGCCAAACTGTTTGAAGGCAAGAATATTCCGTTGGAACAGCAAAAGCTCCTCGTGGCCTATGCGCGCGATTATTTGCTGGCGAACAAAGAGGTCGTCAGCGGCGATCTCAAGGAAATGCTGCGCAGCCTTCTGGATGTTGACCGATGGGATATTCCTATCGGCCCCGCCGGGCCATGGGGATGGGAGGATTTCGTCGCCACGCAAAAGGACTTTGTAAATAAAATGCCGAAGGACTTGCTGATGTTAATTTTTGCGCCAAAGGTGCAAACGCCGGGGTTTCAGACGTTGTTGAGTAATTTCTTCGGAGTGCTACCGCCGATTGTTTCTGGCGCGCTTCGCTTGCCCCCCTTACAAAGGGGGGCAATAATGAATATCCGGGACTTCAGCATGAAGCGAGCATGGGACCCGGCGCAGATAATTTATCGGATCGAAATCATATTGGAAGAAAAGAAGCACGTGCTGTATGTCAGAGGCGCTGGCTCGATGGAAAAAGCCCGCAATGAGGAATTTTATGCTGATTACTTGGAAGCATCTGGAATGCCGCATAGAAAAATGAAGCATTATCCTTGGTCAGGCGCGGGCCCGATAAAAGCGCTGGTGCTGGAAGCGGAATTCAAGGGCAAGATGATGGAGAATATGCTGGAAGCCGACGGAACATTGGCTAGCGCATATCACGGGTTGGCGGAAAATCTTGCCGGAGAGCTTGGTCGCGGTATGGAATTGGGCAATGTTGTTGATCGCGCGAATCATTCCTGGCGAGATTATTTGGCCAGCTTAGAAAAATTGAATGTCAGCGGTGTGGGGCTATTGGCTTTGGACAACGATGATCTTTTTGCCCAGGCCTCGGTGATTCCGCTGGAATCGGAGGCTGGATTTCTCGCTAAAATACCCGGGTTCATGACCGACGAGACTGTACGCTACAAGCTGTTGGCCCAGTTGATAACAGACTACATGGACCAGCGGCATACGATGCATAAAAAACGCTATGAAGTAGAAGAAGTTGTCGTAAAAACATTTGGCGCAAGATCTCCAGAACATCAGGCTTTTATAAAAAATCTAAAAACAAATCCTTTCGACCAAGTGCGGACCTTGGCAAAGAAACTATTTGAGCAACTCCAACTCAACTGGGATGAATCGAAACTGGCCGTGGCAATATTGCATGAGCTACACAACAAGGCTCCGAACATGGAAATCCGGGATTTGATACGGCACGAGGTGTTTGGTTTGGATGAAGCGCTTAAGCGAGCGGAGCGAAAACCGATGACATACAATCTGTGTTGGATAGAGGGCAAGTGGACTTTGCTACCCAATATAGAGAGCAAAGAGTCGAGGCCGACTGGGCTGGACGCAATCGAGTCAGCCGCGTGATTCTTGAAGAGTAACCATTCACTCAAGCTGTCATCCTGAGAGAAGCGAAGGATCTTGTTAGGCAACGTAGACCCTTCGCTTCTCTCAGGGTGACAGATACCCCGTGAATGGTTACCTTGAAGACAACATAAATTTTGACATCGCGATGCTTATAGCGGTACAATTCTTGCTAAGCATGGGGGATTTTAATGCCATTTAAGATGAAGCAGGTACAATCGTTATCGCAAAAGCTTATCCTGTCTCCACAGATGCAGCAGGCCATTCACATGCTGCAGATTCCACTCATGGAGCTCTCGCAATTGGCTCAGCAAGAAATGTCAATGAATCCCCTCTTAGAAGAAGACCTCGAAGCAGAAATATCCGAAGACGCGGGCGAAAACACGGAAACAGACGCAACGGACGCCGACGCCGAATTCCAAGAAGAATTTGAAAAGCTTTCGCAGTTGGACGATGAGTGGCGCGAATATTTCCGCCAGACAACAGCGGTGCGCAGAGTCTCCGAGGAAGAAGAAGAACGCCGCAAATATTTTGAGGATTCCATTACGTCGGGTGAAACATTAGCAGAACATTTGGAGTCGCAGTTCTCGTTGCACGAATTATCCGAGACCGAAAAAAACATAGGCCAAATCATTTTGGGGAGTATTGACGAAAACGGCTATCTGAAATCTGATTTGGAAAGCATGGCCCAAACCGCGGGCGTGGATGTAGCTCAAGTTGAAAAAATGTTAGCGCTAATACAAACGTTCCACCCGGTGGGCGTGGGCGCGCGCAGCATCGCCGAATGCCTGGCCCTGCAACTAGATCGCCTCGGCGAAAGCGGCAGTCTTGCGGCGTCTATCGCACGCAATCATTTGGAAGATTTAGCACGCAAACATTATGCTC
>CAZOWS010000308.1:0-5497 GCA_964583365.1 uncultured Actinomycetota bacterium | reverse complement strand
TTATAGCTAGTATATTACTTATAACCTACGTGCTGTCAATATATATTTATATTTAACATGCTATAACTAGTATTAATCGGTTTTGGGGACACATCACTAATCCCAAATTATTATCTGCAGCAGAATCTCTTATGGGTCTCTACTTCAGCGGCAAGACCAGATTCATGCTATTTTGTTGACTTTGAATATTAGCTTTTACCTTCGGCCCCCTTTTCTTCTTTAGCAGATCCCGATCAAGCTTTTTTGCAAGAGACTCGACGAACTGATCGGAACCCAGGGGCCTGCCCGAGCGAATAGCAGTCTCTATTGCTTTGTGCTCCTTGTTGTCTTGATTCCGCAGAAATGAATCCCAGTCCGGAATCTGCTCCGAAAGATAGCAATCGCTCAAAAGGGCATCCACAGAACCGCACACGTGCGACTTGGCGCTTGACCATGGATAATCCTGCGCTCTCTCGACCATATGCGCCTCCACGGGATTACGCTCTACGTATCGCATGGCCGCTATTAAATGCGCCTCATCCATCGGAAAACTGGAAAACCGACCTTGCCAAAGGAAGCCTCGCCAGCCCTCGCGAAAGTTTATCGAACGCGTGTAAGCACGATGCACTTCCTGGAAACAATGAATCAAGGCCTCCTTGGTTTTCGGAACGGAAATAAAGTGAACATGATTATCCATCAGACAATAGGCCCATATCTTAACCGAATAAATTTCCGCGAACATGCGTAGCAGCCCCAGATACGAGCTACGGTCTCGATCGGAGAAAAAGACTTGCTGATTCCTATTACCACGCTGGGTAATGTGATGAGGAATATCGGGGACAACAATACGAGAGATGCGAGGCATGAGTAGATATTAAAATGGTTTCGAATTGGGTCAAGGCAATTCTAATTTGGGGACACATCACTAATCCCAAATAGGTTATCCAAATTCGGATTTAGCGAATAATTGGGGATTAGTGATGTGTCCCCAAATTAGATGCGCTTGAATTGTCTGGCTAGATAGTCAGCGGAGATTTTGATCATCGTGGGGCGGCCGTGGGGGCAGTGATAGGGATTTTCGGCGGTCATTAATTGATCTAGTAAGGCTTGCTGCTCTTTGGGATTGAGCTTGTCGGCGGCGCGCACGGCTACGCGGCATAGCGTGAGCAAAACTTTTTCTTCGTGGGCCTTGCCGATGGTCCCGGCGCGCTGGCCTTGGGCCAAATCGTCGAGAATATCCTTGACCAGCGTCTGAATGTCGCTTGTCTTCACAAAGAATGGGACAGCTTCGACAATGAAGGTGTGTTTGCCAAATTCCCGCATCTCCATCCCCATGCGGTTGAGATCGCCAAGGCATTGGTTCAACAGTAGAGCTCCGGGTGCATCGCACGCAATCGTAACCGGCAATAGTAACTTTTGGGCTTCCACGATTTTTGACGCGCGCATCTTGCCCAGCACTTGATCGTAGAGCACGCGCTCATGCCCCGCGTGCTGGTCTAAAATCACAAGGCCTTCGGGCGATTCCAAGAGCAAGTAAAGACGATGTATTTGGCCGATTAATTGGAGCTGCAAAGGTTTCGACGCAGGTGAGAAAGCATTGCGGGCGTCCAGGGCATCGTGCATCGAAGACTGCTGCAAAACATCCTGGATACTATTCTCCGACTTTGCGTAGGAGGGCTGCGTGCTGGGTGTCGCCTGAGCCTGCGAGATCTGATATTGCTCCATCGCCTCGCGCACACGCTCCTGATGACTCAAACCCGGCGTAATCGCCGGCATGTCCTCCACGCCCTGCACGGCCGCGCGCACACCTTGCACCACCGCATCGCGCACGAGCGAATCCTGGCGGAATCGCACTTCACGCTTGGAAGGATGCACGTTCACGTCCACATCCTGCGGCGGCAAATCAATAAACAAAAAACAAACCGGATGGCGCTCGACCATCACGAGCGAGTGATAGGCCTCTTTCAGCGCGAACGAGAGCGTCTTGTTTTGCACGGGCCGGCCGTTCACGAAGAAAAATTGATAACTCCTATTGGAACGGTGCAAGACAGGCTTACCCGCGAACCCACCCACGCGCAACAAGCCCGTATCCTGGCGCACAGGCAATATTTGCCCTGCGATTTCGTGCTCGAGCAGCATGCCGATACGATCCGCGAGACCGGCCGACGCTGGCACGTTGATCATTTCCTCGCCGTCGCAAATCCATCGAAAACCTACATGCTGCTGCGAAAGAACCGCCAGCCGAATGGTCTGGCCGATATGGGAATTTTCCGTGCTGCTGGATTTTAAAAATTTCCGGCGCGCGGGAACATTGAAAAATAAATCGCGCACGATAAGCGTCGTACCTGCTTCCTGGGCGGTCTCCCCAACCGATTCCACCTTGCCGCCCTCGACGCGAAGAACAGTGGCCGTGGCGCATCCCGGCTCCTTCGTGATCAATTCGAGTCTGCTGACTGCTGCTATGCTCGGAAGCGCTTCACCCCGAAAGCCGAGCGTCTGCACCGAGGAGATGTCCTGTTCGGTCGCTATCTTGCTCGTCGCATGACGCTCCAGCGCAAGCATCGCGTCCTCGCGGCTCATGCCGCAACCGTCGTCGGTGATGCGAATCAGTCCGACACCACCGGCCTGCGTCTCCACCGTGATGCGCTTGGCGCCCGCGTCGATAGCGTTTTCCAGCAACTCTTTGATCACCGACGCGGGCCGCTCTACCACTTCACCGGCCGCGATCTTATTGGCAATATTTTCCGGAAGAATTTTTATGCGATTCATGGGAACTCCATGCTCCTATTGTAACCCTTCTCATGGAAACGGAAAATTTCCCCTCATATGTAAGGAGCAAGCGAAGCGCGGTAGAAACTATCTGGCGGTAGCGCTTGCGTGAAGGATAATCTACCCCACCTCGCCTCCCTCCCCCATTAACACAGTGGGGGACAGGCGTACAAAGGGGAGGAACACCATCCATTTGCGTGAATGATTACATCCTACTTTACCTTCCCCTTCCATTCATGGATTTTTTGCAGCGCCTGCATCGGTGTCATTTCATCGGGCTGCAAGGCTCGTAGTTCGCCGACGACGGGATGCACTACGGCCTGCTCTACAATTTTCGGTCGGGCATCTGCAATTCGTGGGACATAGAACTCATGGCCTTTCATTTCGAGTTCTTGCAACACCTCGCGGGCACGCTCGATGACGGTTTGCGGCAGACCCGCAAGCATACCCACGTGAATGCCATAGCTCTTGTCCGTCGCGCCGCGCACGATTTTTCGCAAAAACACGATTTCGTCGTTCCACTCCTTCACGGCAACGTGATAATTTTTGACACCCCCAAACAATGCTTCCAGCTCGGTCAACTCGTGATAATGCGTAGCGAAAAGCGTCTTCGCCTTCTTGTCCACAACCCCGCGCAAATATTCGCAAACAGCCCATGCAATGGACAGGCCGTCGAACGTGCTGGTCCCGCGCCCGATTTCATCGAGAATGATCAGGCTGCGCGGCGTAGCATTATTCAGGATGTTGGCCGTCTCTGTCATCTCGACCATGAACGTACTCTGCCCGCGGGCCAATGCATCCGACGCGCCCACGCGCGTGAATATTCTGTCCACCAAACCTATGCGCGCCTTTTTCGCGGGAATAAAACTTCCCATTTGGGCCATGAGCACGAGCAAGGCCACCTGCCGAATGAACGTGGACTTTCCGGCCATGTTCGGCCCCGTGATCAGCAATATTTGATGATCGCCGGTGTCCAAGGTCACGTCGTTGGGAATAAAACGATTTTCCTCGAGCATTGTCTCCAAAACCGGGTGCCGTCCGTCCTCAATGACAATCGCGTCCCCCTCGTCCACGTCGGGACGCACGTAATCGTTGGCTAGCGCCACCGAGGCGAGGCTCAGCAAGCAATCCAGGCCAGCCAATGTCTGGGCCGCGAGCATGATCTTGTCGGAACTTTTTAGCGCCTCTTCACGGATTTTCGCGAACAGCTCGTATTCCAATTGCACCGAACGTTCCTGCGAACCGAGAACCTTGGCCTCATGCTCTTTCAATTCTTGCGTGATGAAGCGCTCGCCGTTGACCAACGTCTGCTTACGCACATAATCGGAGGGAACGGCTCCGAGATTGGTGTTGGATATTTCAATGTAGTAGCCGAACACCTTGTTGTAGCGGACCTTCAAAGACTTGATGCCCGAACGCTCGCTCTCACGCTTTTGCAATTCAGCCAGCCAGCCATGCCCCTCGGTCGCGATAGCACGCAACGCGTCCAGCTCCGCATCAAAACCTTCGCGAATAAATCCGCCCTCGCGCAGCGTGATCGGCGGCGCGTCCATCACCGCGCGTTTCAAATAATCCATCAATCCGGTTAAATCGGGAATATTGCGACCAACCCACAGCATCGCCTCGGTCTTGGCATCATCACAATTGCGCTGAATGAGCGGCAATTGGCAAAGCGAATCGCGCAATGCAGCCAAATCTCGCGCATTGCCAAAGCCACAGGAAAGACGGCCGTGCAGACGCTCCAAATCAGCCACGTTTTTTAGCGCCTCGCGCAGCGCCGCTATTCGGGATGGATTTTGCATGCACTCGGCGATCGCGTCCTGACGGCGCGCGATTTTCTCGCGAGACAACAAGGGATTTAAAATCCAATCTTTCATCGCGCGCCCTCCCATCGCGGTCACGGTTTCATCCAGCACCGAGAGCAACGTCCCCTCTTTTGCCTTGGGATCGGATAGCGTGTGCACGAGCTCCAAATTTCTTTGGGAAATCGCGTCCAACACCATAACCTGCGCGTTGGAGAATGTCTGCAGGGTGCGCACATGCGATAAGTTTTCGTAACGATTATCTTTGAGATACCGCAAAATCGCGCCCGCCGCGCAAACGGCAGCGTCCATCTCGCGACAACCGAAACCATCCAGCGACGCGACGTGAAAATGTTCCCGCAGCAAACGCGCGCCCTTCTCGGTGTCGAATTCCCAATCCTCCATCGTGTTGACCAGTGGACTTCCCCAGGCAAAAGCCTTGGATTTCCATGCGGCGCTTTCCGCAAGCGACTTGGGCAGCAACATCTCGGAGGGATTGAATTTTTGTATTTCGCCGGCCAATGCGTCCAACGTCGCGATTTGGGTGATCTTGAAAAGCCCCGTGGAGAGATCCAACAACGCCATCCCGTAAGTTGCCGGACCCTTGGTGACGCAGAGCAAATAATTGTGTGCCTTGGCCCCAAGCAGATGTTGCTCAAGCACCGTACCGGGCGTGATGATGCGCGTGACTTCGCGCTTCACGATGCCTTTGGCTAATTTGGGGTCCTCGACTTGATCGCAAATCGCGACCTTGTGGCCGGCCGCGATCAGGCGCGCGATATAATTTTCAGCCGCGTGAAACGGCACGCCGCACATGGGGGCCTTGCCCAGCGATCCCGCCTCGCGGGACGTAAGCGCGATATTTAGAATCGCCGAGGCCTTTTGCGCGTCCTGAAAAAACATCTCGTAAAAATCGCCGAGTCGGAAAAGCAAAATGCATTCGGGCA
>CAZOWS010000307.1:0-12550 GCA_964583365.1 uncultured Actinomycetota bacterium | reverse complement strand
CTTGGATACGCGCGGGCCGCGATTTCTCTATATTTACGGGCCATCGCAGAACGGTAAATCCACGTTTCTGCGATTCGCGATGAAACTTTTGACCGGCCACAACCTTCAGCCTTTCTCCGGCAGCGAATTCTCCAAAAGGAAAATCACTAACGCGCTGTCTATCGGGACGGTATTCCCGTTGGTGTTTGACGATTTGGCCCCAATGCTCAAAGGCAGTTTTGAGGAGGTCATGAAATCATTCTGGGAAGTTTGGTGGAGCGCGGAGTCGGTTTCTCCTCAAATCATGATGTCCTCGAACGTCTACAATCTGAAAGATTGGGCGAAGTCGCGATTAAAGCGCATTGACTTTGACGTGCATTTTTCCCCCGATGAAAGGCACAAGGAAAAATTGGCTGAAATGTTTGGGAGAGAGAATTCTATTTTTCGTTGGTTCTCGTGCCTTTACTTTGAGGAGTTGAAGGGCACTGAGCTGATCGGCGACGACGAGCTCTTTTTAGCGCGCCGCGTCATGAAAAAGCTCTACGCGATCTCTGGCCGGCAGTTGCCCGAATATTTTCCCGAAGAACCGATCGAGCGCTTGTACGACCCCGGGCGCCGCCAGTGGAAAGATCTTTTGGAGAATCTCAAGAATGCCCGTATTCGCAGCGAGAGAGACCGGTTGCTGGTGGAATTCTCCGAAGACCTGCAGCATTATGAAATTCGAGAGTATCAGGGATCCCTTCCCCAAAACGTCAAACACCGCCTTCGCGGCAAAACTCTCGTCATCGAAAGCCCCAAAGAATTCAACGGGTGGCTATATGGCGATGCGGCCCGCGGCGGGTCGTGGTTTTCGAGATTGTTTAAAAAGCGATAAAGGAGTTATCGTGAAGTCCAAGAAAGTCGGAGAATCCCGTGTGGTGATGGCCCAGCTCATGATGCCCAACGATGCGAATCATCTGGGCATGGTGCATGGCGGGACTATTTTGAGCATAGCGGATAAAGTTGCGTATGTCGCTGCGTGCCGGCATGCGGAGGCGCTATGCGTTACCGCTTGCGTGGACAGCGTAGGTTTTCGTTCGCCGATCAAGGTGGGGCAGCTCGTGACATTTTTGGCGTCGGTGAATTACGTAGGACGTTCTTCGATGGAAATCGGCATGAAAATCATGGCCGAGGATTTGTTGACGCGCAAAGAGACGCACACGAACTCTTGTTATTTTACGTTGGTGGCCTTGGACAACAAGGGAAAGCCGAAACAAGTTCCGGGGCTGATTTTGGAAACCTCCGACGACAAGCGGCGCAACGAACAAGCCAAAGAGAGACGCGCGTTCCGGCTTCGGCAATTAGACAAGCATTCCTAATACCAGATCGCATTCCACTCCTTCCCAATGATAGTTTTTCTAACAGCAGCGGACACGGATTTATGGACTCTGGGTAAAGCCGTGCGAGGCCCGGCTGCTTGCGTAGGATTGGTGCGGGCCGCGAACATTCGGGACTTTCAATCTGCCTCCGACGTAGAAAGTTTTTGCGGCAAGACCGTTGCGCAGGCAAAGCTTGTGATACTGCGTTTGCTCGGTGGGAAAAACCATTTTCAAGTCGGGTTCGAGCCTATTGTTTCCTACTGCCAGCAGCATCGCATTCCGCTCGTAGCCGTTGCCGGAGATAACAACATTGATCCGGAGCTCACGGCCGTATGCACGGTGCCGCTGGTCACGGTGAATCAAATTTTTGAATACCTCACCATCGGTGGCGTGGAAAATTTTTCCCAGATGTTGCGTTATGCCAGCGATGCGGTTTTGAAAACCTCGCATACCTTCGAAGCTCCTCTCGCGGTTCCGCTGGACGATCTCTACATGCCTAAAGGAATGGAAGAAGACCCGCATTTACCGACCGTAGGTATTCTTTTTTATCGCGCTCATTGGATGAGCGGGGACACGCAGTTTGTGGATGCCATGATGCGGGCCTTTCGCGCCCAGGGTCTGAACGCGCGCGCGGTTTTTTGCTATAGCTTGAAATATTCTTCGGACGCGCAGAATGCGCCGCAAGGCATGCGCGAAATTTTTCAGCGCTATTTTGCGGATGCGCAGGGAAAGCCAAAGGTGCAGGCAATTGTCAGTGCGCTCAGCTACACGGTTGCGGAGTTGGAGACGCAAGGCGCTTTGGAAGCTGTCGGGGATGGAGTGAATTTTCTTTCCGAGTGGGGGTTGCCCATCTTTCAGGCGGTGATTTGCAGCTCTTCTCGGGCCCAATGGTTGGACAGCCCTGCGGGGCTGTCGCCGCGTGATGCAGCGATGAAAGTAGCTTTGCCGGAGTTTGATGGGCGCGTGTTGACTTACGCGGTCGCGTTTACTGAACGTCAAGAGGAAGTAAAAGAATTGGGGACTACCGTTTCCGGCATTGTCCCTGATCTTTCTCGAATGGACGCTCTCGCCAGCCTCGTGAAAAACTGGGTGATGCTTAGAATCTTGCCGCCGGAAAAGAAAAAACTGGCCATCGTTCTCACGAATTTTCCCAATAAGAACGCGCGTATTGGCAATGCCGTGGGACTGGATACTCCTGCCTCGGCGATAGCTCTTTTGCACGCGTTGGCGAAGCAGGGTTACAACGTGGGCACTATCCCGCCGGACGGAGACAGCTTGATACAGGCGATCATAGACCGTCTGAGTCTGGATAGAGACGAGCATACGCAGCGGCAAATGGAAGCAGCGGTCGGTCATGTAAGTATGGAAACCTACGGTGGTTGGTTTGATGCGCTGGGGGAAAAACCCCGGCAAGAAATGACGAAGGAGTGGGGAAGCGTGCCCGGAGATGTTTTTATTCACGATGGAACTTTTGCGATTCCTGGCATTGTGCTCGGCGACGTGTACGTGGGCGTGCAGCCGGCCCGCGGCTATGGCGAAAATCCGCGCGCGGTGTATCACAGCCCCGACCTTGTGCCCACGCATCATTACTTGGCGTTTTACCGCTGGCTCAAAGAAGATTTTGGCGCGCACGCTATTGTTCATTTGGGGAAGCACGGGACGCTGGAATGGCTGCCCGGCAAGAGTTTGGGGCTTTCCGAGGACTGCTATCCCGATTTGATATTACGGGATATGCCTAAATTTTATCCATTCATCGTGAACGACCCGGGCGAGGGGACGCAGGCTAAAAGACGCGCTCACGCGGTGATCGTGGACCATCTGATACCGCCGATGACACGCGCTGAAACCTACGATGAATTGGCCAAGCTGGAGCAATTGATGGACGAATATTATCGCATGGCGATTCTAGATCCGCCCAAAATTCCATTGATACGCCAGCAGATATGGGATCTGACCGTGCAGGCCAATGTGCACAAGGATCTCGAGCAGGATACATTGCCGGAAGATTTTGATCATTTCCTTCAGGAGATGGACGGCTATTTATGCGAGATCAAGGATTCCCAGATACGCGATGGACTTCATGTGCTTGGCCAGGCGCCTCAAGGCGATCAGCTTTTGGACTTGTTGATCGCGATCACGCGATTGCCCCAGGCCAATAGCCCTGGGCTACGCGCTTCTTTGCTCGCGTATTTTGGCTTGGACCCCAAAGATTTTGTGCGTGATTTGGGCGTGCGCGTGGATACGAATATGCCGGATCCGCTCGTCGCATTGAATCCAGAAACCCCAATAGCAACGCGCGGCGATGTCGTGGATAGGATTCACGCGCTCTCGAAAACGCTACTGCAGAATTTTGCAGCACGAGGTTTTCAGGCGGAGGCTATTGGCCAAGTGCTTCGGGAACATTTGGGATCGAAACCCCAAGATGTGGTTCATGTGTTTCGTTTCATCGCCAAAAACTTGTTGCCTAATTTAGCCCAAACCACCGACGAGCTCTCCGCGCTGCTGGGCGGATTGTCCGGCCGCTTCATTCCGCCGGGACCTAGCGGAGCCCCCACGCGTGGATGCGCGAACGTCTTGCCCACGGGCAGAAACTTTTATTCGGTGGACGTGCATCGCATCCCTTCTTCGGCGGCTTGGGAAGTAGGTCAAGCCATCGGTCGCGGTTTGTTGGAGCGCTATCTTAAAGAAGAAGGGAAATATCCCGAGACCGTGGGCACCGTGATTTGGGGTACCTCCAACATGCGCACGCATGGCGACGACGTCGCGCAAATGTTTTTCTTGTTGGGGGTGCGGCCGCTTTGGAATTTGGAAAACTCGCGCGTCGAAGGATTGGAGTTGATTTCGCTGCAAGAGCTGGGAAGACCGCGCATCGACGTGATGGCCCGCATCAGCGGATTTTTCCGGGATGCTTTCCCTAATTTGGTCATGCTTCTGGACAAGGCCGTGCAAATGGTCGCGAATGCGCCCGAGCCAACCGATCAAAATTTTGTGCGCAAGCATTGGCTGGCCGAACAGGCAACATCGGGAATCGGGAGCGCGCAGTCGCTGTATCGCATTTTTAGCTCCAAGCCGGGTTGCTACGGCACAGGGATTCTTCAAGTATTGCACGGTCAGAACTGGGAAAACGACGAAGACCTTGCGAACATTTATTGCACCTGGGGCGGGTACGCGTACACGCAAAAGGAATACGGCGTGCCAGCCCAGGAGCAATTTCAGCAGCGCCTGTCTCAAATCCGCGTGGTCACGCAAAATCAAGACAATCGCGAGCATGATATTTTTGATAGCGACGATTACCTGCAATTCCATGGCGGCATGATCGCCTGCATTCGGTCGCTTACCGGTTCCAATCCCAAGGCCTATTTCGGCGATACATCCCAGCCCTCTAACGTCAAGATGCGCAATCTGAAAGAAGAAACGCAGTTGGTGTTTCGCTCCCGTGTGGTGAATCCCAAATGGATAGCGGCCATGCAGCGCCATGGCTACAAAGGCGCTTTTGAAATGGCTGCCACCGTGGATTATCTTTTTGGTTATGATGCGACCGCGCATGTGCTGGAAGACTGGATGTACGAAAAGGTGGCCGAGACTTATCTCTTTGATGAGCAAAACAGGGCTTTCTTGGAGAAATCCAATCCGTGGGCGATGAAAGACATGTCCGAAAGACTTTTAGAGGCGGCCAAGCGGGAATTATGGGAGAATCCTGACCCGCAAACGCTGCAACAGCTACAAGAGATTCATCTGGCAGCCGAGGCAACATTAGAGGGGCGCAGCGAAGGAGAGATTTTGGTATGACAAGAAGGGTATATCCTTTTACCGCAATCGTTGGTCAGGAGCGCATGAAAATGGCCCTGATCTTGAATACCATTCATCCCCGCATCGGCGGCGTGCTGATACAAGGGGAAAAGGGTTCGGCCAAATCCACGGCTGTGCGCGCGCTTCAAATGTTGTTGCCGCAAATACAAATCGTGGAGGGATGCGCGCTTCATTGCGACCCGCAAGACCTCGAGCATCTCTGTCAGGATTGCCAGGGCAAGCAAAAGAATGCCGCGCTGCCCGGCGTTTCCCAGCAAGTTCCCTTCGTGAATCTTCCGATCGGCGCGACCGAAGACCGGCTTCTCGGAACATTGAATATCGAAGAAGTCATACAAAAAGGGCAACAGCGTTTTCAACCCGGATTATTGGCAAACGCGCATCGCGGAATTCTCTACATCGATGAGGTGAATCTTTTGAACGATCATCTCGTGGACGCCATGTTGGACGCCGCGGCGATGGGTGTCAATGTCGTGGAGCGAGACGGGATTTCGATGCAGCATCCGTCTTCGTTTATTCTTGTGGGCACGATGAACCCCGAGGAAGGGGAGTTGCGCGCGCAATTGCTGGATCGTTTTGCGCTCGCTGTGGACGCAGAAAGAATGGATGACATTGCGATGCGATGCGATGTGGTCGCTCGCCGTATAGCATTCGAAAAGGATCCCGAAGCCTTTCTCAAGGAATGGGAATACAAAGAACAGGTAGAACGCAATAAAATCACGAATGCACAGACACTGTTACCGCGCGTGAAATTGTCTTCCGAATCTCTTTTAAAGATTGCAACGCTTTGCAAGGAGGCCGGAGTGGATGGGCTTCGCGCCGATATCATCATTCATAAAACCGCCACCGCGTTGGCCGCGTATCATGGGAGAACGGAAGTCACCGACGAGGATATACAGGAAGCGGCCGAATTGGCGCTGATTCACCGGCAGCGCCCGCAATCGCCGGCTCCAAAATCTCCGCCGCCACCGCAAAAAAAAGATTCTCGGAATAATCAACAGCAAGAAGGACAAGCGGGTATCGCCCCGGAGAAAATATTTGCCCCGTCCGATGCTTTCAAAGTCAAAGATTGGAGCAGCAACGATATGGTTCGAGCGCAGAAGGCGCCGCTTGCCTCCGCGCAAGGCCGTCGCGTGTCTGTTCAAGAATCTTCCGGAACGGGCCCCGTGGTGGGTTGGCGCCTCCCCAAAGATTCGGCGCGCAGCATTCACTGGAACGCGACGATTCGTCAAGCCGCCCAACGCACGCCCCGGGCCATCGAGGAGGGCAATTTGGCCCTACAGATTTGTTCCGAAGACGTGCGCGAGAATGTGCGCGAGAAACTCCTGCCTCATTTGATTGTGTTTGTTGTGGACGCGAGCGGGTCCATGGGCGCCGCGCAGCGTATGGAGCAGACCAAAGGAGCCATTCTCTCGTTGCTGAGAGATTCGTATCAAAAGCGGGATCAGGTGGCGATGATCGCTTTTCGCGGAGAAGAGGCAAAGATACTGCTTCCTCCCACGCGCGGTATAGAGAGAGCCTTGCGCTGCCTGAAGGAATTGCCCGTGGGTGGGCGTACCCCTTTGATTGCGGGACTGCGTAAGACCATGGATTTGCTGAAGCCGATCACGCAAGGTAAAGACGCAAAATTTGTTCCGCTTGTGGTATTGATCACCGACGGCAGGGCAAATGCCTTCTCGGGAAGTGAAAGTCCGCAAGAAGAAATAGCCGCGCATGGAAAAGAATTTTTGCGCAGAAAAATCCGTGTGCTCGTGATCGACACGGAGGAAGGTTTCGTGCGCATGGGAATGGCCCAACGTCTGGGACTGGCTTTAGGCGCCAAAACAATTGCCGTGGGTTCTTTGCGAGCAGAGTCTTTGGCCGCAACCGTGAAAGCGAATTTGGAGATATAAAATGGAAGACAACGCACCGCGTCAGCACGAAGATATCAAGGATGTTGTCCGTAAAGGTCTGTTGATGGTTCACACAGGCGACGGTAAGGGTAAGACAACAGCAGCGCTTGGCACGGCCTTTCGCGCGCTGGGAAGAAATTTTAAAGTCGCGATGGTGCAATTTATTAAGGGTAAGTGGAAGCCCTCGGAATTAAAGTCCGCAGAGCTGTTTGCCGGGAAAATGGTCGTCTATCCGATGGGGGATGGTTTTACCTGGAAGACGCAGAATTTGGAGCAAGACGTGGCGAGCGCGCGCAAGGCATGGGAGAAATGCAAAGAGATACTCGTGGACACGCAATATCAGCTCGTGATATTCGACGAATTGAATTACGTGATGAAATACAATTTTTTGCCCGTAGACGAAGTGATCGAAGGCCTCAAGCTTCGGCCGCCGATGACGCATGTCATCGTGACGGGCCGCAATGCTCCGCAAGCCTTGATAGACATGGCCGATCTGGTAACCGAGATGAAATGCATCAAGCACCCGTATCAGCAGGGCATCAAGGCGCAACCGGGCATTGAGTATTAGGAGGATGGAATGACACGCTCAGCATTGGTTTTGATTGGTCATGGAAGTCGTGACGCAGAAGGCGTGCAAGGGTTTCGCGGATTGGTGGAAAAGATTCAATCCCGGAAGCCTGGGCACATTGTCGAAGGGGCTTTTTTGGAATTTGCCCATCCCGTGGTTAACGAAGCGATAGACCTTTGCGTGGCACAAGGCGCTGACAATATTGTTCTTGTGCCAGGGACATTGGTCGCGGGCGGTCATGCCAAGAACGATATCCCTTCGGAGATACACGAAGCCAGACGGCGTCATCCCGGCGTACGATTCGCGAGCGGTAAACATTTGGACATTCATCCGAAGATTTTAGCTTTGTGCGCGCAGAGAATAGAGGAGGCCGAGAAAAAGCTTTCTCCGTTGCCACGCGCAGAGACAGTGCTTTTGGTCGTTGGTCGTGGCACCAGTGACCCCGACGCCAACGGAGATATTCAGAAGGTAAGCCGCATGTTGTGGGAAGGCATGGGATTTGGCTGGGCCGAAGCAGCTTTTTCCGGTGTCACGAAACCCAGCGTGCCGGATGCGCTCCGGCACTGCGCCAAGATGGGATTCAAACGCGTCTTGGTTTTGCCCTACTTTTTATTCACGGGCATATTGGAAAAAAGGATTCATACCGACACGCAAACGGCGGCTGCGGAATTTCCCGCGACGGAGTTTTTCGTCGCGCATTATCTGGATTCCCACGAGAGCATTTTGGATGTGATCGAAGAGCGCGCGCTGCAGGCCGTGGCCGGCAGTCCCAACATGAATTGCGAGTTGTGCAAATACCGTGTGCAGGTGGTTGGTTTCGAGGCCGATTTGGGTAAGCCGCAGGCCGGTCATCATCATCACGTGCGCGGCATTCTCCCCGAGAATCACGATCACGAGCATGAGCACGCCGGAGATCACGTCCACGTGAGTTACGAGGACGTGATTGCGTTGTTTGGCGTGCGCTAGAACCAATCCCATGCAGTCTCAAGGCGTTTTTTACGGTGTGGGTCTTGGTCCCGGCGATCCTGGTCTGATAACCGTTGCAGCCCATCAGGTGTTGAAACAAGCCGATTGCATCGTGCATCCTGCCAGCAGCCCAACGGGAAAAAGTCTCTCGCGCGATATTCTTAAATCTCTAAAAATTCCTATCTCCAAGATGGAAGGCATTTCGCTGTGCATGGGCAAAGACAGAAAGCAAGCGCTTGCCGCGTACATGAAAGCTGCGGATAGAATTGCGGGCAAGGTTCGCAAAGGTCAATCTGTGGCTTTTATCACCGAAGGGGACCCATTTTTTTACAGCACGTTTATTTATGTCCACGAAGCCATGAAGGCGCATCATCCGGATATTCGCATGAAAATTATTTCGGGAATTTCCAGCGTGTTCCACGCGGCCAGCAAAGCTGGGATGCCTGTCGCGAGACTAGACGAGAGAGTGGCTATTTTGCCATCGCTTTCGGGAGAAAAGGATTTGCACGCGATGTACGAGAATTTTCACACGCTTTTTCTTTTAAAGCTCTCGCGTAGCTACTCCATCGCGTTTAAATATTTAGAACGGCGATGCATTTTGGATCAGGCCGTCTATTTGGAAAAACTCGGTACGCCCGAAGAGCGCGTCGAACGGGACATCCGGAAAGTAAACCCTAAAAAAGTGCCGTATTTCGCGATGTTAATGATTAGGAAATCATGAAAAACCTTGGTCATTGCGAGTGGGCAGTCGTGGGCATAACTGTCATCCTGAGGAGCAAAGCGACGAAGGATCTCGCTTGCCTAACAAGATCCTTCGCTGCGCTCAGGATGACATATCCTGCCATAGCGCCCCATTGCATCTTCAGTTGCAATGACTTTAGTAGGATAGTGAGATCGTGAAAGGCTCCTTGACTTTAATCGGTTCTGGTCCTGGGGATCTGTCGTTGCTGCCGGACATGGCGCAGCGTGGGATCAAGGCGGCCGACGTGGTGATCGGGTACGCTCTGTATCTGGATTTGTTGCGCCCGCTTTTGGCCGATAAAGAGGTGATCTCCGGGAATCTGACCGAAGAAGAAAAGCGCGCGAGTTTGGCCGTGGACAAAAGTTTGGAAGGGCATAACGTTGCGCTTATTTCCAGCGGGGATATTGGGATTTATGGTCTGGCCAGCCTCGTCTTCGAGATCGTGGAAAAGCGCGGCGCGGACATCGACGTATGGGTTGTCCCGGGCATTTCCGCGCTGAATTCCGCGAGCGCGTTGTTGGGCGCGCCGCTGAATCATGATTTTTGTGCGATTAGTTTGAGCGATCTTTTAACGCCGTGGCCGCTTATCGAGCGACGCATCGAGGCCGCGGGCGCAGCCGATTTCAATGTTGTCTTCTACAATCCCAAGAGCGAGAAGCGGGATTGGCAATTACGCAGGGCTGTGGAGATATTGCTGCAGTTCCGGTCTGCGCGCACGCCGGTCGGGCTCGTGCGAAATGCGTTTCGCAAGGATCAGGACATTCGGCATATCACGTTGGGTGAGCTCGCCGATGCGCCCGTGGATATGATCACCACCGTGGTTATCGGCAATTCCACCACGCGTCGCTGGAAAAACTGGATGTTCACGCCGCGCGGGTATTGCGCCGGCGCTCTTGCCGAGCCCACTATGGAAACAGTGGCGGGTGAAGAATCTTCGCAAGACGTCGGCGATGCCATCACGCAAGAAAGTTTTCGCATTATTCAAAAAGAACTCGGGCCTCAATCGTTTACCCCCGAAGAACTGGCCGTAGTAACCCGTGTGATTCATGCCACGGCTGATTTTAGCTTTGCTTCATTATTGCGATTTCAAAACAATTTTTTCGAGGCCGTTTTTCAAGCTTTGCAGAGTGGACAACCGATTGTTACCGACGTGGAGATGACTCGACTCGGGATTGGCAAAACTTTGTTGCGGGAATGCGGCAACGAAGTCTTGTGTTTTTTGAATGATACAGAGGTGCGCGACGAAGCTGCTAAACTTGGTCTTACCCGCAGCGCGTACGCGCTACGCAAGGCCCTGCAAATCCATCCGCAGGCGATTTTTGTGATTGGCAATGCGCCGACAGCTCTATTGGAATTGATTGCGATGACCTCCGAGGGGAAAGCGAAACCTTCTGCCGTGATAGGCGTGCCCGTGGGTTTTGTGTCGGTTGCGCAGTCCAAAGAGGCGTTGTTGCAGAGTAGCCTGCCAGCCTGCACGGTTCTTGGCCGGCGCGGGGGGAGTCCCGTGGCGAGCGCGGTGATGAACGCGTGTTTGACGCGGATGAAAAACAAGGCGCCGGTGGGATGAAGAAACGGGCGATGGTTCCGTCTTCCCCGGGTAAACGAGCTGCCGTGGTTCGTTCGCTGCTCCGGTCTCATGTAGTTTCTGGCGCACTTCGCTTGCCCCATTCGGCGATTTTGTGTCTGCGACCTCCATCGACACTCTGTAATACTCTTTTCTTTGGTTTCTCATGAACTCGGCCATAAATGCCGCCGTATCCAAGACACAAAATCGCACGAAGGGTCCCGCGTCTCTCCCGACAGTCGCTGCTCACGAACCACGGCAGCTCGTTTACCCTCTCACGGTTGTAGGTATCGGTGCTAGTGGAGCAACGGATTTACCCGCAGAAACTCTGACGCGTATTCGTGAAGCCAAAATTCTCGTGGGTGGTAGGCGCCATCTCGGGCTTTTTAAAGGTGTTGGTCGCGAGAATATTCCGATCGAAGGGGACCTGAACAAAGTATTTTCTAAAATCCGTAACCGTTTTGCTCGAGAGAAGACAGTGATTCTTGCCAGTGGAGATCCTTTGTACTTTGGCATCGGTGATTTTTTGCGTCGTAATGTATCCGGGGCGCAAATGGTGGTGATTCCGCATGTTGGGTCCGTGCAGCTGGCTTTTGCGCGCATCAAAGAAAGTTGGCACGATGCCAGGGTCGTCTCTTTGCATGGTCGGCCCATGAGCCATCTTTATCCGGCGCTGAACGAAGGGGCAAACAAGATAGCTGTGTTCACGGATGAAAAAAATCATCCGGCGGCCATCGCGCGTGAACTGCTGAGCCTCGGGATTACGGATGCGACGTTGCATGTGCTGGAAAATCTTGGCACCGATCGGGAAAAAGTGACTACTCTTGGCGTAAATCAATGGCAGGGCAAGAAATTCTCTCCTCTGAACATCTTGATCATCATGCGCGAAGGCGCTGGTAAAGAGCATGCGCTGCCCGTGATGGGCTTGCCCGACGACTTTTTTGAAAAACGCATTGTGCGCGTGGGCATGATAACGAAAGAAGAAATACGCGTGCTTGCCCTTGCGAAATTGTCTCTCAAACCCGGCATGACGCTCTGGGACATAGGGGCGTGCACGGGTTCTGTGTCCATTGAAGCAAAGCGTTTATGCCCCAGCCTTTCTGTTTGGGCTATTGAAAAGAACGTGGAAGATGTTGCGCGTTTGAGGCGTAATGCAAGGCGCGCGCTGGCTGGTCCTTTGCAGGTGCTTCATGGCAAGGCTCCTGGTATCTTGGAACGCATAGACGAAAACCCTCACAGGGTTTTTATCGGTGGCCACGGGGGAGCATTGAAGGCAATACTCGCTGCGGTCGACAAGCGTTTGCAGTCACGCGGCCGAATCGTGATCAATGCAATTCTGGAAGAAACCGTGCAAACGGCAGAGGATTTTTTTAAACGCAGGAGCTACACCTACGAAATAATTCGGGTAAACATAGCCAAACGCAACGGGCCGGAAACGAGTGTTCAAATCCTTTATGGTCAGAAAAAAAACTAAATCTTTTGCCATCGTAGCGCTTACGCAGGGCGGGGACGATCTTGCCAAGAAATTGAAGATTTTCTATCCTGCGGCGACGGTCTATTCGAAGGCTGACGGTACTTTGCGGGAACCTCTGGCCGTTTGGGTGAAGCGCGCGGCGCCACGTTTCAGCGGAATTATTTTTATCTGTTCTCTGGGCATCGTGATGCGATCCTTGG
>CAZOWS010000306.1:0-4073 GCA_964583365.1 uncultured Actinomycetota bacterium | reverse complement strand
GATCGGCTTTGATAAACGCGTAGGAGCCATCCGGTTTTATTTCATGAATCGCAATATTGTGAAATTGATTGCCCTTCTTTTCCGCTATGAAGATTAGATACGGGGGAAAATTGTCCACGAAAGCCCCGGTCTTAAGCAGCGTTGCCGCATCCTCGGAGAGGAACTTGGCTTTGAGTTTGCGAAATCCAAAATGGCAGTCTGCGCCCACGGTGTTATTCAAATACAAGCACAGAATGCTAAGCCCGATGGCCATCACCAGCGTCGTGAAGCAAATACGGAACATGCTGATGCCGCTCGTGCGCATCGCGGTTAGCTCGTTCTCTGCGGAAAGTTTCCCGAACACGATCAAGAGACTCGTGAGCAGCGCCATCGGAATGGAAAAGGCCAACAGAAAAGGAAACAGATAGGCCATGAACATCGCGATGAAATACCAGCTCACGCCCTGGGCCAGAAAATCTGCCAGCTTCAAAAGATTGCCGAGAAACAAGGCGAAGGAGAACACGGCCAGCGCGCCGAGGAACGTAAAAAAAACCTGTTTGGCGATGTAGAAGTGTAGCGTTTTCATTACCGCGGGGATTGTACCATTCCTAAAGGGTTTGATTTTTAATTTCGTGTATTAATGCAGCAAGCGATAGAAAGTAAACACGAATAGTGGGTGCCTGAGGCCGATGGTATTCTTCCGCAATGCAGGATGGCGACATATATTGTCACTAAAACGAACTCTATGATCGTATAGGTACATATGATTTTGAGGATGAGATGGAATAACATGCATTCCTGTTTCTATCGCCACACTGTAGAGCACTCGAAAGCGAAATAATTTATATGCCGCATGATAGCAGATGCTTATATAAGAGCATCTTGAGATTCCCCCGCAAATAGATTATACTAGTGCAGAGAGAAGCGAGCTCGAACGGGAATGTCAGAAAAGGCGGCTATGATAAAACGTCTTATTGCAGGGCTTTGTATTCTACCGATTGTTTTACTGCAGGGAGTAGTGAGAGCCCAAGCTGCGGATAAACTTGCTCCGCCCAGTAAGGTTTCTGACATAGCGAATACATTAAATAATTCGGACTATGATTTTAGCGATAGCCATGGTTTCGATTCTAATGAAACCGAAGATTATTCAGATGAAGAAGTGTTGCGCATCTTTAAACAAGCCCACCCAGCGGATATATACGAGGCGCTCGAGGTTGCGGGTTTTGACAAAAAAGCTATCTCATCTCAATTTATATTTGATCTTGGAAACTCCTATTCTATTGATAGTTTGATCGAGAAGTTTGAAAGTTTTCCATCTGCGTTTACCAGAGGATCAGGCAATCTCGGGGAAGACGTTTTTCGCGTTCTCAACACAGTGATAGATCTTGATAAGCGGAGAAAGTTCTATGAAACGTTACGAGATGAAATGGAAGAAATCTTCCGCCGTGAGCGACCGGAAACGATGGCTGTCATTTCTCAACTATTGCCACAACGCCATGGCCAGGAAACAAAAGCTGGCGATCAGGAATTTGATTTCAAAAAAGGAGCGCTAGCAGAATACGGAATCTATTTTGATAAAGTGGTGACCAGCTTGATTCAAAACATTCATTTTAGTGTGCCGCCAGAAAATGCTATTCCTGAAACCATACAAGAACTCATGCAGCCTGATAGTGACGCCCTAAGGGTTGCTTTAAGAGCACTGCGTTCCTTCTATGAACAGTCCAGCATTGACCCATCTGCCATGTCCTTTACAGAAAAAGCAGCTAAATGTTTTGCCTTCGATTGCTACCACAAGGTGATACACAACATACGAGAAGACAACAATGCAATACCAAAATTACCGGAGTCTCCCTTAGCTGGCACGGTTGCTTTGGATGTAGGATCGGGTGTTAATTTCGCAGCGCAGGCAGGGTTTACAAGGCCAGCAACGCCGTACATTGCGGTTGATCGGTCTCTATTTATGGTCATTTTCTTAAGGGAGATGAACAAGCTGCTTAGAATTAAAAACGTGACGGTCGTGCATAGCGATATAAAAAAGCTTGAGCGCCCTCGGATGAAATTGGGGCTCGTCAGGGCAAAGAATGTAACTACCTATATGGCGGATATCGGCGAAAAATGGAGGGAAATTTTAGGATGGCTGGAACCAGGGGGCTGGCTTTATATCCAATACGATCAGGGCAATGCATTGCAGGCCCAAGGCGTGGTGGAGGATTGGCAGCCATTGGTCAAAGAATTGATAGGAAGTGGCTGGCGATTCGAATTCAAGTTGAATGACGTGGGATTGGACACGTTGGTTCTTACGAAACCAGGACCAGTACCTTTTAAAGGCGCGGGGACAACTTGGGAACATTATGTAGCCTCGATCGCAGGACTTCACGTCGATGATATTTTTGACCGTGATGTTGCTTTGAAATGGTATGGCCCTCTAGCATTCGAAAGGAAGATTTCACCCTATGAAAAGGTGTTTAGTTTCTACGACAAGGCATTCCTTGTTTGGACGGAAGGTCCGAAGGCCGGAAGAATTTATCGGATTGTTTCGCGTCCACCGCAAAGTAGATTGTCTAAACTTTTAACCATGAAGAAAATTGTGGGTGCAATCGACAAGCGCCTTGCCGAGCTTGCTAAAATCGATGCTTTAAAATCAAAACAGTACGTTCTGGATGCGATGAAGAATGCGGAGCTTTGTTTATATTTGCGACAACTTTATGATGGCAACATACAAACCATTGGCCTGAAAGAAGCGCAACTTTTTGATGGTAAAGGTCAGTATGCTGCTTTTCTGGAAGGGGTTCAGAAAAAGGGTCTAAAGAGTTGGCTAGAAGAAAGGGCAAGATCACTCGGATACAAAGATGTGCGGACGGGGGATGGGGGCATGGGCGACGTGGGGGAACAGAAACTGCTTTTCCCTTACTACTTTGGTGCGGCAAAGCATGATGCCAGATTGTATTTTGATCCGAAGGACCCGATAGAACTGGTCCATAAAACCTATAGCAATGTGTTGACCAATATTATTCAGATGGATGCATTAGCTAGTAAAGATTATTTTGAAAAGATGGGGATAAAAAAGAGATTTGGCGGAGAACGGGGAGGACAGGAGTCTAAAACGCCTCATTATGTTTCTTTTTGGCCTGTGTCCACAACCCCTGCATTTTTCTACGGTTCCTATTGTCATGAATATTCCTGGATGAAGGGTATTGGATTTGAATTGCCCATGGAATTGGGAATCACTCGCAGTAAAGCGCGTACGTTAGGGCTGCGAGCGGGAAGCCTAGAAGGCGAGGAAGTTGTTCCCCGTTCGGTCGCATTGAAAGATATTACGCATATATTTGTTCCCTCTTTTGCCATTGCTGAAGTTCAGGAAATTTTGCGTGATCATGGATATGCGACTATTAAGGTTGCACCGCTTGGCGCCTATACAGCTTCTTCATCACGTCGAAAAAATGTACAAAGGGATTTGGATAGAAACACGGAACTCGATTTTGCTGCCTAGGAACACAGGTAGCGCTGGGCGCTGTCCATGCCTGCGGAAAAGCGAGAATTGACGCGCGCGATACGATTCGATAACATTCACGCAACTTCAATGATTCCCAACTTTCGTCAGTCATTCCTCCATTAATAAGGTAAGGGCAAAGGAAACCATGACAGAGATCAAAGATATCAAAGCAAGAGAAATTCTGGATTCGCGCGGTAATCCAACATTGGAAGTGGACGTCACTTTGGAATGCGGCGCCGTGGGCACCGCAGCGGTTCCTTCGGGCGCTTCGACGGGCGAACATGAGGCCGTGGAATTGCGGGACGGCGATAAGAAACGTTACGGCGGCAAAGGTGTTGTGAAGGCAGTCCAAAACGTTTTGACAAAAATCGCGCCGGCTGTGCTGGGTCTCGACGCGGTGAATCAATTGCATTTGGATCGCACGATGATTGAATTGGATGGCAGCGAAAACAAAAAAAATCTGGGCGCCAACGCGATATTGGGTGTGTCCCTTGCCGCGGCGAAGGCCGCTGCGGCGGCTAGCGGGTTGCCTCTTTTTAAATATCTGGGTGGTCCGAATGCGCGCACCTTGCCGGTCCCGATGATGAATATCGTCAACGGC
>CAZOWS010000305.1:0-6691 GCA_964583365.1 uncultured Actinomycetota bacterium | reverse complement strand
TGCCGGAAGATTTTTCCAGCAAACCCCTCATGCAGCTTTATCCTTATTTGCCCGCCGATGATATAGAAGCGCAAATCACCAACGTGGCGTATCGCCAGATCGTTGGCATGTTGCAGGCGGGACAGGCTAATGTCCGCGTTGCCATCAGCGATTGGCTAAACCGGTTTGGTCTTGTTTTGTCGCAGATGGTAGAGGACGACGCGTACTTGATTAGTATGCTGACCCGTGCGCGGGAATATCTGCTGCGGCACAGATTCGTAAAGTTTCCGGCGCTGCAAAGCCCCGAACAATATTTGCACGGCATTTATTTGGATGAAAAGCCCGTGGGTCACATCATTGGAACCAGAATGTCGCGCATGCGCTCCTCGCAAATTCCCATCACGATAAACCGAGATTTAAAGCGCAAAGGGCGTTTGACGCGCGAAGGGGCAGTCGAAATAAATCCGGACCTTCACGGCTCCGTGATCGATATCTTGGCGACGGAAATGCATGAGCTTGCCCACGTATGGTGGTTCAATAGGCTTGTGACAAATCCAGAGCAGGTGGAAGGTTGGGTGCGCGAGATCACTTCTTTACCGACATGGCAGCACATCGATAAAGAATATCGCAAAACCATCGCGCAAGACGAGGAATTGGCGCGCGAATGGGACCACGCCAGTCCGCAAAGAAAAGTGAACGAAATGTTGGCGGTGATTACCTGGTACAAATTTTTGGACCGCGCAAGCAATACCGGGATTTTCCAAGAAGAATTAGATGAGCTTTTGGCCCTGGAAAAATCAACGGGATTGCGGATTCCTGAATTGGCAAGAGGAGACATGGTGAGAGAGTTAAAAAAAATGCAAGAGCCCTTGGATACGGTGATGGGGCTATTGGGGTCTGCCATCAATCATCCGTTGTATGAGTCGGATGGGCGCGTGATACAAAATGATTGGGATGGAATGCCTCCCTGGGAGAAGCTTTATCAGCATTTTTTGCGCGACGGCATTGGCAGCATCCGTCTAATGGACGCGAGCTATGCCGACAGCACGATTCACATCTGCGATCGCATGGTAGTGCGAGAATGGATTGCCGAACAACAAAAAGTAAAAGTCCTTTCCGAAAAAGAACTGGAAGACCTGGCAAGAGAAGTGGAGGCCAAGGTTGAAGAAATCGGCAAGGTGATAGATGAATTCACGGATGAGTTTACCGATGCCGCGGATGAGAACGACCAGATCGAGAGCGACGTCACAGGAGACGAGGCCAGGCACAATATTCGGGAGATTAGCGCACAGGTGGTGTTGCGCTACATACGTTCCGGCAAAAAGGATTTTGATGCAGAGAAATTGATTCAACTGATCACGATGGAATCGATAGCAAAAGGCCTGTTCAATCAGTTTGAAACCGAAGCCATCAACGAGATTTTGTACAACACGAGATTCACGGGTTTACTCGAAAAACTATTTCTGCTGACCCAAAGCCATACCAAAGAAGAATCTGCGGGACAGGAACAGACAGAGGACGAACAAGCCGCAAGACAGAAAAAGGAATTTGCCTCCAAGCTCACGCATCAGATTGAACATATGTTCAACATCGCCCATACCCACACTCACAAAGTGGTGCTTCTAGCTATTCTGACCTCCGCGATTTGGAGTTTCTTCCATGGCCTCGCGCATACCTTTTTAGCATCTCTTGATCCGACCCACGCGACAAATCCCTTTGGCTTTTTGCCGCTTATGATTGGCGCTATAGACAGTGGCGGTGGCATGGGCGGTCCGCAAGAACCCACGCCCGAAGAGTTGGTTGCCAAATACACGGTGGATTTAGGCAAGCTCGCCAGCCAGGAAGAATTTGATGATTCCTATTTCTTGGAAGAAGAAGCCGCTAAATTGGATCATCAAATGGGAGTGCAAGGTAAAAGCAATCTCGTATTTGTCGGAGACCCCGACATAGCAGAAGGTGTTGTCAAAAGCGTGATCTATCGCAGCGTCAAAGGCACGGGCAAGTTCAACAACTTGGACGACGTAACGTTTTTAGAGTTCAACACTGTGCGTTTCTTAGACCAATTGAGCATTCCTGCAGAATTCGAGCAAAATGTTCAAAAGCTTATCGAAGCGATCAAGGCCACCAAGCGTACCAAGCGCGTTATGTTGCTACTAAACTTTCAGGACATTTACCGCATCGGCGCCTTGAAAGGAGAGGGTAGCGGCAGAAAACGAGCGATGGCCAGCCTCTATTTCTTGCTGAAGGAAGCCATCGATGACCCGTCCATCTCCGTGGTGGGTGTCGCCAATGAAACAGTGTACAAAAACTACTTTGAAAGCGACAGGGACTTGCAAAGGACATTTGAGAAGCAAGATTTAAAAATCCCGCCGCCGTTCACGCTCATGCAAATGCTACAAACGTACAAGCGCAAAATCCCGCAACTATACAAAAAAGAATTGCCGCCCGGAGTCCGTTTCAACATATCGCGCGAGACCATGGAGAAGGCCGTGGATATGGTGAAGCGCTATCTGCCTTCCGGTACCTTGCCGGACAAAGTGCAAGAGATATTGGATCGCATTATCACGCGCCGTCTCTCCCGTGAAAAAGAATTGGGCATGGCGCTGGATGCCACGCAAATAAAAACAGAAAAGGCCCTTGCTGCATTTCAGGACGCCCTGAAAAGTAAAGATGCCGAGCACACGGAGACCATCCGACGGCTACTGGGAGAAAACCTGGAAGAGTTGGCCACCTTGCGCAAAGAACGCCAAGAGCATGAACAATTCATGAAAGGCATTCAAGACAGCGGCATCTGGGAAATCACAGCCCAAGACATCGCCGAAAAAATATCCGAAGAAAGCGGAATTCCCATCTACGAAATGGATAGGAGCGAAAAAGCAAAATTGGACGATTTTGTGCCCGCCATGAAGTCGCGCGTGATAGGCCAGGACAAGCCGATAGAGCTTATCAACAACGTGCTAGTTCGCCGGGCTAAGAGATTGGGAGAAAAAAATAAACCCATAGGCACCTTTGTTTTTGTCGGCCCTACGGGCGTGGGAAAGACAGAAGTTGCCCGATCCATGGCCACGCACATGTTTGGTTCGCCGGATAAAATGATTCGTTTGGACATGTCCGAGTACATGGAAAAATATGCCAAGGATAGATTGATTGGCGCGCCTCCCGGACATGTTGGGTATGACGCGGGTGGGTTTTTGACCAACGCGGTGAAGAACAACCCCTACAGCGTGATTCTATTGGATGAGATCGAGAAGGCCCATCCATCAGTTTTTGATCTGCTGCTTCAAGTGATAGACGACGGGCGTCTCACGGACAATCATGGCCAAACCGTAGACTTCACCAACACCATTATCGTCATGACATCCAATTTAGGGACCAAAGATCCAAGAATTAAGGAACTATACCGGAAATTGGGCGAGCGCAAGCAACGCAATGCGGCCAAAGAAGAATTGGATGCCGTTCGTGAAGAACTGAAAGTCGAGATGGAACATTCCAAGCAACATTTCCGCAGAGAATTTTTAAACCGAATCCCTGCAGAACACTTTGTGACATTCGAACCTCTGAGCAGCGCGGAATTAGACCAGATTTTAGATATTAAGCTCAAGGAAGTGAGCGGATATCTTCAAGCCCAAAAATATGGAACGCTGCGATTGTCACCCGAAGTGCGCCAGCAGATTTTATCCAAAGGCTATGACATGGAATACGGGGCAAGACCCATGAATAGGGTATTAAGGCAAATTGTTTTGCACCCGCTGGCACGCAAGATTCTTGATGGCACCTTGCAGAAAGAAAAAGATATAGAAGCAGTCCTCGAAGGAGATCAGATTATTTTTCGTTCTGTGGATCGGGGCGTTAAGCCCGGCGAGGAATTGCCCGCAGCAGAAAAAATAGCCCAGATCGAAGCTAGAATAAATGCGGCGATACAGGCAGCGCAAGCAGTGGACATAGGAGAAACTCGGACTCTCGCAGGTTTGGAAGAGATTTCCGCGCGGCCAGTACAACTTCCCACAATAGACGAATTGCCCATAGACGTAGAATTTGAGGACATCAAAGATGATGTTACCAGCTTAGAAGCCATTGATCAGCGATTGCGCCAGAGGGCAGAAGAAATCGGCGCTTTAACCAGCGAAATCTCGCGATTAGAAAGAGACATTGCGCGCGCCTCGCAATTGGACAAAATTAGGATAGGCGGAGATATAAAGGTGGCAAAAATCCAAAAGGCCAAAGCAGAGCGCGCTATTCAAGGCTTGCAAGAGAAACGCGCGAAGGGAGAAGGGCAACTCGAGGCAGAAAAAAACAGGCGGGAAGCGGAACGCAGAGAGATCGTGGCTACGCTCAACGGTCATTTCGAAAATCTCACAAAATCAGGCCGCGAAGAAAAAATCAAAGACTTGAGCGGGCCCAACGAACCCATGCAACAACTCTTGCGCACCTTGGCGCAGAAACGCCGCAATTATCCGTTTCTCCTTAGCAAATCCCATTTAACGCAAGAGGCGTTGATGGATAGTTTTGCGCTGCGTTCGGCCACAGGCAAGGTTCCCGGAATGGAGCGCACGCGCATACTCAAACTCAAGCTGGAAACACTAAAAGCCCATTTCACGCTGGTGGGCGAGTTGGAGGACCGCTTGCGACAGGTCGTGGATCTCATCGAAGAGGACGATCTGCGCAAGAACATGCGCACGATCATTGTTGTGGATATTGACGAAGTTAAAGAACAAATTCAAAACATTCGCGTGAATCCTTTTATCTTGAGCTTTTTCCTAAAGCTCTTTAAAGGCAAGCAAAGCATACAATTCGTGATGGCGACCACCAACGACAAGATTCGGGAAGACGAGGCATTCAACAAATATTTTTCCTTGGTGGAAATTCCCTCCATGACGCAAGCACAGACGCTAGAAAACATGTTGCTTTTCCGCGCGCCTGATTTGGAAGAACTTAATAATTCTGGCAAGTCCGATGGCGAACGAGTCACCGTGCAGCCCAATGCCGTGGCGGAGGCCGTCAAAATAGCCGACAAGCATGTACCTGCCGTCCCGGCGGTGGAAACCGTTACGGAGTGGTTGAACAATCTCTTTTCCGTCAAATTTGGTTGGAAGGGAAAAATACTTGGAAAGATTCTCGCGAAGAAAAGGGACTTGCAAATTGCCATGCAGGACTTAGTGGATGAACGTCGCGTTCCCAAGGACATAGCCTTGCTAAGTCAGGATGAAAATATTCTAGGAATTGCGAGAGAAATAAATTCCTTGCAGTCCCAAATACAAGATCAAGCCACCAAGGATATCGGCAAACAAGACATTCTTAATCATGCCAGGGCAAAGACGGATTTGGATGTTGAAGATTTGACCGCCGATGACCGCGCAAAGGCGCTCAACCTAAAGCAGACGTTAAAAACGCGTATTGTGGGTCAAGACAAAGCCGTAGAGGCGGTTAGTCAGGCCGTAGAAATAGCCAAAGCAGGATTGAAGGCGCCGCATGCGCCCGTGGGATCTTTTTTCTTTTCGGGCCCGTCGGGTGTGGGCAAAACAGAATTGGCAAAGAACGTGGCCAAGTCGCTCGGTTACAACTTTATGAAATACGATATGAGCGAATATTCGGAAAGGCATCATGTCTCCAAATTGATCGGCGCTCCGCCCGGCTACGTGGGTTATCAGGATACCGAAGAGTTGCTCACCGAGAGGATTCGTAGAAATCCAAAAACAGTTTTGTTGTTTGACGAAGCCGACAAGGCCCATCCGGAAATATTCGACATCATGCTGCAAATCCTGGAGGATGGCCGTCTCACGGATGGTAAGGGACAAACCGCAGATTTTTCGCAAGCCGTCATCATTCTTACCTCCAATATCGGTATGGAGACAAGAGTGTTTGACCCTGTTAAAAGACAGTTCGTAACCCAGGATTCGCTTTACCCGGCATTGAAAGAAGCGGTCTTGAGCGATGACCCCGATAAGCTGGCTGCCTTCAATGTCGACATGCACGAGAAAGTGCTCGACGCGACGAAGGTAGGGTTTCGGCCGGAATTTCTCAATCGCTTCGATGCCATTATTCCATTCGATGCCTTGGGGAAAAGTTCGCTTCATTATGTTCTGGATATATTTCTTTCGGACATGAAAGCTGATATTGCCAAAGAGCATGGTCTGGAACTAGTCATCGGCAAGGATGATCAAGAACGAAAGGCCATTTACGAATTGCTCATAGAACAAGGCTATACGCCAGAGGCCGGCATGCGCGGTGTGCAAGAGATCATGCGCAAGTTAATTCTAGATCCCTTTATCGCGGCTATGGGAAAAATACCTGATTTTAAGAAAGACGACAAGTTCATCGCAAATCTTCAAGGCAATAGGATTGTTTTTGATTACGTTGCTGCGCCGCCGCAAGCCCTTCAGGAAGGGCCAAAGATTACGGATTTGGAGCAAATGCAATTGGAAAGAATACTGGCCAAGCTGCAAGGCATGCAAGACGTGGATGAAATTCAAATGGCAGATGTGGATGCGGTGTTAAACGCTTTGGAAGAATTAAAACCCGGCGCTGGCAAGAAATTGGAAGGGGATTGGCAATGGAATAGCAAGACCACGGACCGGGCTGCTTTCTGGGCCAAAGATCGTGAGATGGGAGAGTTTATCAAAGCGACGGGGGAGCAACTGTCATTGCGAGGGGAGCGGAGCGAGTCAATCGCCGAAGCAATCTCGCCGGTCACAACCTGGCTGGCTGAAGCCAC
>CAZOWS010000304.1:0-3224 GCA_964583365.1 uncultured Actinomycetota bacterium | reverse complement strand
TTGGCTTCCGTGGCAATGTAAATGGCGTTTTTATTTTCTTTCAAGGCCGTAACCCACAGGTATTGCAAATAGCGCTCTGTTAGCTTTTCCTGAATGATGCCCTGTGCCTGGGCAATACCCCTGGCCCTCGCAACTTCTATCTCGGCATCTTTTTGCGCCTGCTGCAAGTCGAACTGCTTCTGCAAGGCCCGTTGTTCGGCCTGCAATTTAGACTCGATGCTCTCTTTGAATTTTTGCGGCAAACGTAAATCGCGCAGCAGCACGTCCACCATCTCAATGCCGTGCACGCTCAATTTGGATTGTAACAAAGCCAACAGCTCATGCGTGATTTTTGTCCGCCCTTCTTCGCTGTAAATAGCCTTCACTTCGTAACCACTGGCCACGGTGCGAATGCCGTTACGAACATACGGGCTCAAGATAGTCTGAACAAAATAAGACCCTATGTTTTTGCGAATCGAAGGCGCTTTGTTCGCAGGCACGCGAAATAAAACGCTGACGTCCAATTGCACGATTAGACCTTCGGAACTTGGAACATCGGCGGTTTCCTCCAACTCCATGATCTTCGTGCTCCATGTTTCTGTGGCAGCAATGTAGGGAATGTTGAGCTGCACCCCGGTGCCAAGCGGCTCATCCGAAATTTTCCCCAGCGACTTGCGCACACCCACTTGTCCATCTTCGACGATCGTGCAACCTCCAGCAAAAAGACTCAATGCAATAAGCGATGCAGCAGATAAAACTCTCATGATTCCTCCTTGTTTAGAATAGCCGCGCAAGTATAACAAGAAATGGACGCGCGGGCTGTCCAAAAATCCTCCCCCCCCATTTTAGAGGCAATTAAAGAGCTTGGCAGGGGGTAGTCCCAAAATCACTTGTTTTTCGGACAGGGCATTATCAGAAAAAAACAAGTAGACACGTAAAATATGCGAAAATAATACCCATGTTCAAGACGGTGGGGTTATTCATCCTAACAGCCGTGGCAGAAATCTTGGGTTGCTACCTGCCATATCTTTGGTTGCGGAAGGGCGCCAGTGCGTGGCTGCTATTACCAGCTGCGGGGAGCCTTGGCGTTTTCGCCTGGCTTTTAACCCTTCATCCCGCACTGGGTGCTGGGCGTACGTACGCTGCCTACGGGGGTGTTTATATAGCTGTCGCCGTTTTCTGGATGTGGTGGGTCGAAAGCATCATTCCAGATCGCTGGGATCTGATCGGTGTTCTGATAACGCTTGCTGGCATGGCCATCATCGCATTCGCGCCACGCAGTGGCTGATTCACAACCTCGCCTAACCTACCAGGTTCCTAAGTCGCTTTCCAAACCCAGATAGTCTTCGCCATTTGGATATCACAAACCATCATCCACTTGGGCACCTGGTTCTAAAGTCACCCTCTAAGCTCCCATGGTCTGCACAGTTTAGAAATCGCAATCTATCCCTAGCGCCCAAGAAAAACGAATTCGCCGCCACCCATTTTTCGATTGACAAATACAACGTGTACACGTATACTGTGCTAAACTGAAGGAGGCCATATGCGCAACATCACCATTTCCCTGCAAGAACATATTCTGATGGCGGGCCGGCAGTACGCTAAGCTACATCACCTGTCCTTGAATGGCTTGATCCGCGATCTCCTGGCCAAGACCGTCATGAAGCCACCCGGAACGGCATGGCTTGAGGAGTCGTTTCACCTCGCCGACAAGGCCAAGGGGAACTCTCGCGGCAAGAAGTGGACCCGCGACGAGCTCTACGATGTCTAAGACCTTCGTCGATACAAACATCTTGGTATACGCCGCGGATATGAACGACTCCAAAAAACGCAAGATCTCTCGGAACGCATTGCGTAGCCTTGGCAAAGACTCTAGCGGTGTTATCTCCACCCAGGTACTGCAAGAGTTCTACGTTGTCCTCACCAGAAAACTAGGCGTTGAACCCCTTGTTGCCAAAGGGATGCTTCACAGCTATGAAAACCTTGAGGTTGTCCTCATCGATCCACCGCTAATCAAAGAAGCGATTGACTGCAGCGTGCTCAACAAAATCTCCTTCTGGGATGCCCTCATCGTTGTAAGTGCAGAGAGCGCAAACTGCCAGCGAATATGGACGGAAGATTTAAGCTCGGGTCAAACCATCAACGGCATCTACCTGGAGAATCCTTTAATCCAAGCCTAATGCACATGAGTTTTTCAGCCCTCGACTCCCCCGGCTTTGACGATTTCCTTGGCTTCTCTTCTGCGACGCTTTCGCGCCGCTACCTTGATTTCCTTGGTCTATGGCCACGACTTCCACCCTGTCCACCTTCCGATTTGACTTTTTTATTTGCCATACTTATTCGCCCAACAAAGCACCTAGCTTGTGGAGAACATCGGACAACGTGGATTTAGATACTTTACAGCAGAATTGAGCATTTCTTGCCCGCCAATCCAGATTCTTGACTTGATCCGACAGCACAACGCCCGAAGCTTTCAGACCCTCAGGGATGGGCACCTCAAAGGGATACCCTTTAACGCGGGTTGTTATCGGGCAAAATAGGGCGAGACCCACCTTTTTGTTGTAGGATTCGGGGGAAAGCGTCAGTGCGGGTCTGTGACCCGCTTGCTCGTGACCAGCTTGCGGGGTAAACGTCAACCAGACAATATCCCCACGTTTGGGGCAATACGCGCCGGACATTACCAGGATTCCCGACCCACAGCGCCACCCCAATCCACTTCTGCATGACGATTCTCTTTAGTAACGGCTTTGAGGAGTCGCGATAGCGAGTATTTGTGCTTCCCTTTCGGGTTTACCACCAATTTTCCCTCGATCACGGCCAGCTCCACGACGGATCCCTGCTGCAAATGAATATCCTTAGCGAGGGCACTAGGAATGCGCAACGCCAAACTGTTTCCCCATGTCTGCACGGTAGTATTCATAGCTAATACCTCCCAGTTGTATCTACATTGAGTATACATTATAGGAGCTGAATGTCAAGAGCTTTTACGACAGTTTAGGTAATAGTTTCATTCGGCTTCGCTCAGTGTGAACTCCGCGAAGGATCTAGTTTGATACGGAGATCCTTCGTCGTCCGCCACTGCAGCAATGGCGGACTCCTCAGGATGACAGTACAAGATAAACTATTAAAAAAAAACGAAGAGGCAAACGGTTATTGATGGTAACTTAGGGATGCGCCATGCGGCGTCTGGGGTGTTGAACGATGGCAGTGCTAATCGAAGCGGGATATTTTCCCGCCGAATCAAA
>CAZOWS010000303.1:0-3321 GCA_964583365.1 uncultured Actinomycetota bacterium | reverse complement strand
GCATGCCATAACCCACGGTGAGGTCAAGGTGGATTTGGTGTTCTTATTTTGCTAGAATTTCCACTCCCTGGAACGCATAACTGGATACTGGAGAGCGACCTAGATGATTGATCGTTACAGTCGTAGCGTGATGAAAAAGATCTGGTCGGACTCTAACAAGTTCCAGATCTGGTTGGACATTGAAATTCTAGCCTGCGAGGCCCAATCCAAACTGGGACTCATTCCTGCCGCTGACGTAAAGCAAATCAAGGCCAAGGCCAAGTTCAACGTCGCGCGCATTTTGGAAATCGAAAAAACCACCAAGCACGACGTGATCGCTTTTTTGACGGCCGTGGCCGAGCACGTGGGACCTTCCTCGCGTTTCATTCACCTGGGGCTCACGTCTTCGGATATCGTGGACACCGCGCTCTCCGTGCAAATGGTGCAGGCCGCCGACATTCTGATCGCGGACGCAAAGAAATTAGCCGACATTTTTTTGCGCAAGGCCAAACAATACAAGAAAACCGTGATGATGGGCCGCTCGCATGGCGTGCACGCCGAGCCGACGACGTTTGGTCTTAAGATGGCGCTGTATTGGCAGGAGATGTTGCGCGCTATAGATCGTCTTCAGCGTGCGAAAGAAGTCATGCGCGTCGGTAAAATTTCTGGTGCCGTGGGAACGCATGCCAACGTGGATCCAAAGGTAGAAAAATTCGTTTGCGAAAAGTTGGGTCTGGTGGCAGCGCCGGTCTCGACGCAAATATTGCAGCGCGATCGCCACGCCGAGTACATGGCGCATTTGGCCGTGGTGGGTGCATCACTGGAAAAATTTGGTCTCGAGATTCGTAATTTACAGAGAACGGAATTGTTGGAGGCCGAGGAATATTTCGACGAGGGGCAAAAGGGGTCTTCCGCCATGCCCCACAAGCGCAATCCGATCACCTGCGAGCGTGTTTGCGGTTTGGCGCGCGTGCTGCGTGGTAATGCCCAGACGGCGATGGAAAACGTAGCACTATGGCATGAACGCGATATTACGCATTCTTCAGCCGAGCGCGTGATCATTCCAGATAGCACGACGATGTTGGATTACATGTTTGGGTTGTGTCACGACATATTTGAGCGACTGATCGTGTATCCGGAAAACATGCGCAACAATATCGATCGCACACGCGGCCTGATTTTTTCGCAGCGCGTATTGTTGGGGCTGACCGAAAGCGGTGTCTCGCGCGAAGACGCGTACAAGCTGGTTCAGCGCAATGCCATGCGCGTGTGGTCCAACGGCACGGATTTTAAGAGCGTGTTGTTGGCCGACAAAGAAATCGTCAAGGCGCTGACGAAGCGCGGGGTCGAGGAATGTTTTGATTTGAATTATCATTTGCGCAACGTGGATAATATTTATCAGGGGTTGGGGATAGGTTAAGGGCACGTAGCGACAGCGAGATTGCTTCGCACGGCTCGCAATGACATTGGTGGAATCCCGAGGAGAAGGAGTGACGATGCTAGCCAAAGTGGTTGTGACATTGAAGAAGAGCGTTTTGGATCCGCAGGGCGTGGCCGTAAAAAGCGCGCTGACGTCCATGGGCTACGGCTCAGTCGGCGACGTGCGGCTGGGAAAATACATGGAAGTGCGGCTCTCCGGCTTGGACGTAAAAAGGGCCGAACAAGAATTGAAAGAAATTTGCGACAAGCTATTGGCCAATCCGGTGATTGAGGAATACAAGTACGAGATCGTGAAGGAGTGAGCCATCTGTCATCCTGAGCCGAAGGCGAAGGATCTTGTTGGGCCTAGGGAGATCCTTCGCCCGCCACTGAAGCGACGGCGGACTTAGAATGACCAAGCTGCGCTCAGGATCACAGAAGACTTAAAAATATTGTGAAAGCGTGGTCTTTAGCTATTGTCTTTTGTGAAAGGTGACGAATGCGATTCGGCGTTGTTGTTTTTCCAGGTTCTAATTGCGATCAGGACTGTTTTCATGTTCTTGGCAAAGTGTTGCGAGAGCCTGTGGAATTTGTCTGGCACAAGGACAGCGATATCGCGCGCTTCGATGCGATCGTGTTGCCCGGAGGATTTTCGTACGGGGATTATTTGCGCACGGGGGCGATCGCACGCTTTTCACCGGTCATGCAGGCCGTGAAACGCCATGCCGAAAGTGGCAAGCTCGTGATCGGGATTTGCAACGGGTTTCAGATTTTGCTGGAGGCGGGTTTGTTGCCCGGCGCAATGTTGCGGAACCGTTCGCTGCGTTTTGTCTGCAGGTACGTGACCGTGCTCGCTGAAAACACCGCGACGCCCTTTACCACGCGGCTCAGGCAGGGCAAGGTCCTTCGCATACCGGTCGCGCACGGGGAGGGGAATTACACGATAGACGCAAAGGGACTGGCCGTATTGAAGAAAAATAATCAAATTGTGTTTCGCTATTGCGATGCCCGCGGCGATTCGACGGATGCGTCTAATCCCAATGGCTCGTTGGATAATATTGCGGGACTTTGCAATCCCGAGCGCAACGTGCTGGGCATGATGCCGCATCCCGAGCGCAGCTCGGAGGCATGCATGGGTTCCACTGATGGGTTGGGGATATTCGAGTCCATGCGGGACTTTCTTAGTGTGGGCGCAAACAAGTGACCGTGGCCATGGAAACAGAGATTCGTATCACGCCGGAGATGATCGCTAAGCACGGAATCACGCCCGAGGAATACGCGACGATACAAAAAATTCTCGGGCGCGAGCCAAATTTTACCGAGCTCGGCATTTTTTCCGTGATGTGGTCGGAGCATTGCAGCTATAAAAACTCGCGCCTCATGCTGCGCACATTTCCCACGAGCGGATCCAAAATTCTTGTCAAGGCCGGCGAGGAGAACGCGGGCGCGGTGGACATCGGTGGTGGATGGGCCGTCGTGTTCAAGATAGAGAGCCACAATCACCCGTCCGCCGTGGAGCCTTTTCAAGGCGCCGCGACCGGCGTGGGCGGCATCATTCGCGACATTTTTACGATGGGCGCACGTCCGATCGCGTGTATGGATTCGTTGCGCTTCGGCAGTTTGAAAGACCCAGCCGTAAAACGTCTGTTCTCGGGCGTGGTCAGCGGCATCAGCCATTATGGCAATTGCATTGGTGTTCCGACGGTGGGTGGCGAAGTCACGTTCGACGAATCCTACGACGCAAATCCTTTGGTGAACGTGTTTTGTTTGGGCATTGCACGCCATGAAGATTTGGTGCGCGGCAAGGCGCAAGGCGTGGGCAATCCCGTGTTTTATTTGGGCGCGACGACGGGTCGCGATGGCCTTGGCGGCGCTGCTTTTGCGTCGCGTGAACTCACGGAGGAGTCGCAAAAAGACAGGCCG
>CAZOWS010000302.1:0-6968 GCA_964583365.1 uncultured Actinomycetota bacterium | reverse complement strand
TCCCGCCTAGAACTGTTTCCAGTAATCTTCTGCGGGAGGATCTCAAGGATCTCATGGATCGATTGCCGCCAAGGGAATCCAAGGTATTGTGCCTTCGCTTTGGTATCAAGGATGGAAAGGCAAAAACACTGGAAGAGATCGGTCGGGACATGGAAATCAGCCGCGAGCGCGTGCGGCAAATCGAGGCGCTGGCCGTGAAACGTCTGCGCAAAATGTTAAAGGAGCAGAAACGTGAATTTGAAGACTATTGAAATGAAGCCACTTAGCACATTAAATCTCGAGCAAAGGCTGCGTACGGCCATTCGGGATATTCCTGATTTTCCAAAGCCGGGCATTCTGTTCAAGGATATCACGCCGCTATTGCAAGATGGCGCATTGTTCGGAGCTGTGATAGATGCGTTTGCCGATGCGTGTAAGGGCACAAAGATAACGCAGGTTGTGGGCATTGAGGCGCGCGGTTTTGTATTCGCTTCCGCGCTGGCCTACAGGCTAGGCGCAGGTCTGGTTCCCGCGCGGAAACAAGGGAAATTGCCGCACAGCACGATCACCGAAAGTTACAAATTAGAATACGGGGAAGCCACCCTGGAAATTCACACCGATGCATTGTCCAATTCCGACACCGTGGTTCTCGTCGACGACCTGCTGGCCACGGGTGGCACCGCCGCTGCAACAGCCAAACTCATTGAGCGGGCTGGCGCGCATCTCTACAAAATTCTTTTTGCCGTCGAATTAAAATTCCTAGACGGTCGGCAGGTCCTGCATGGCAGGGATATCGTTTCGCTCGTTTCGTACTAGTTTGGTCTTCTGCCATCCTGAGCGACGCGAAGGGTCTTTGTTGGCAGGGTAGATCCTTCGCCCGCCACTGAAGCGATGGCGGACTCAGAATAACCAAGCTTCGCTCAGGATGACGCGCTTAGGCCGCAGATTCTAAGCATTGGTCTTGATTCTCCATAGCAACCAAAGATTTTGCCCGATGCGTTCGTCGCGCTTCCATGAATTCCTCCAAACGCTTGCCGATGTTCTCGGTTATTAGGGGGGATTGACCAAGCATAGTGGCTATCCCTGCGTAGAGATGTATCCATGATGACCTAACATGGATATTATTTTTTCCCTTCCAATCGTTTTCAAATTTCTAACCAGCGATATGACAATCGTGGCCTCCCAGTTTTCGGGCACTGAAAAATGCCGCATATGCCCAAAGAGTTCTTGATGCGAACCCAGGACGACTTTTTCCATCTCTCTTATTTGGCTTGCATCACGCCCGACTTGTGGCAAAAGTGTGTCCAGTTGCACGACGGCAGCCGTGATATCGTCCAGTTGCGGACTGGGCTTTATGTCCAGTTGGGTTTTGAGAATATCCAAATAGGGGAACACCAAAGCAATGTTGTCGTCCCCAGCATTACCCACGCGCACGAGATGGGGCCAAGTCGCTCGAAAATTATTGCCGAATGTCTTTCTATGATTGCGTATGGCCTGGCAACATGGACCCGTGGTTTGAACTCCTGCCAGTCCTTTCCTCTGGCCGCATGGCCCATGAACGCCATCACTCCGGGCCAGCAAAATTCCAAATCCCTGCGCAGCGACTTTTTGAAAAAGGGATAATAATTTTTAAAGAACAATAAAGTTTGGTCGCCGAAAATCGGTTGCAGTTTTTGCAGGCCCACGTGTAGAAGTTGTAAGTCCAAGGGTGTTTTGATGAGTTTTGCCTCGGCGAGTTTCATCCAATCGGAAAAATATTTGTCTTTGCGCATGGCTTCCAGTATTTGTTGCCATTGCGGCGCTTGCGAGCGCGGGGCGAGCGGATAAGCGCTTTGCGTGCAGAGCAGGCAGAACGCCAGCAACAGATTGACCATTCTTGAAAGTTTAGAGCGCATGATCGAATGCCTCTGGGCCATCCGGGCGCATGGGAGCGGGAACTTGCGCTGGGCCGGTGAATAGCAAATCCGTTGCCTTAAAGAAAGCATCGAAATTTTCTTTGTACAAAGCGGTCCAAAGCTCTGTCCAATCACGTGGGCCATCGTATTCGCCGAGCAGGTGATAGAAAAAAGGGATGGAGCCGATGGCCTCATTCAGTAGATTGCGGATGTCATCCTTTTGGAATTGCTGCCTTCGCTTTGCCGAAAAACGTGGGTCATCCGGCAACACAATGGTGTCGTAGTCAAACACGGTGAATGGGTTGATATTTATGGAAGAGAAAATCGAGCCCCATTTGTTGCTGCCTGAGGCGCGCATGTCATGATGCAGGATATGGGTTAACAAGGCTGTGCGCGCGAGAAAGCCCAGGAATAGGTAGGAGCGAATCACGCGATCGGGGAATTGCTGGCCATTCAAGGCTTGAAACGCAACCGTTGTCTCTTTGTCCTGTTCTTGCCCTATGGCCTTGATGCCCCATCTCCTGAGCAAGCTGGAATATATTGCTAGAGAATGATCCGATGTATCCAAGCGCGGGATTTGATAAAGCCGCATTTTCTCCGGCGTTTGATAATAGTAAATCCTGGAGACTTGTGCGGTTTTTGATGACTTGCCATCGGCGGCGATAGTCCCTATGCCCATATGCTTCAACAGAGGTTGAGTTTTCACCAGGCGTATGCCAAAGGGCATGTCGCAGGCCGGGATGCGAAATATTTTTCCTTTGAATTTGGCTTTTGCCCTCTTGCTGATCAAATAGGCTGGCAAAGCAAGAGGTTTAACTTCCATCAAGCCGCCTAAAAATAAATTGTCCTCGCCGATGTGAAAAAATTCTGCGATGGCTTGCCATTTGGGATTTTGCATCGCGCGCGCGAATGCCTCTTTCATTTTGAACTCCGCCTCTTCGACGGCTGCTTTCTCGTCCGAGTCAAAGCCGCCGTAAAAGCGGTGCACGCCGGCGCCGCGATTGTACGAGGCCAGCACGCCATTTTTTCTAATGCCCTCAGGCACGCCAACGCCCTTGCCGATGGTTTTTTTCTCCTTGGCTGAATTTTTATCTTCGTCGGGCTCAAAAGAGCGGTTGTGAAATGTCTCGTAGCTGTAGGCCAAGGGATTGCGCACGGGCACGAGCAGTAAATTGTCCGCGGTCCCGAACAATCGCTTGTACTTCTTTTGGTGCTCGTCATAGGCTTTTGGCGCTGGTTCCAGCACATGGCCATCGGCGTCCACGAGGGGACCCAACACGATGAAATTGTTGTTTGGATCCGTGCGAATGTAGTCCAGAAGCCGCAACGCCTGTTCTGTGGATTCGAAATACGCCCTGGCCGGTATGTAGATGATTCCGCGCATTTCCTCGGGGTAGCATTTTCCCAGTTGTGCCAGCGCGGCTTTATCATCACCTCCAGCGCTGTCCCGCAAGGCATGCCATTGGCGAATCACTTCTGGCGTGAGCGGCAAATAATTGTCCAGCATGGCCGGATATAGCATGGCAAAGTCTATGGGGTCCAGCATGTCCTGGAAAAGCAAGGCGTCTTGCACGGAAAGAATTTTTTCCAGCGGGTGTTTCTCCAGTAGATTGCTGCATGCCTCCACGGCCAAAGTAAAATCGGCGAGCGATGCAATGTTGATGCGCCCAAGCAACGACAAGATTTGATTATTCACTTTCATGCCTTCACGCAGGTGTTTTTTGGATTTTGGGTCGATCTTGAACTCTATCGTGTATACGCCGGAGGGGGATAGGCCAAGCTCTTCTCGGGCAAATTGGCTGCTGGCTTCTTTGAGAATATCCATGAGTATTTTTTTGTCACGGGACGTTTTGGTAAAGGAACCGAAGCGTTTTTGGAAATACCATACAATGGGGACATTATCCTGGTTTTCATGCTCTGCGATTTTTTTTAGTTCCTGCACTGCCTGGCGAATCTCATCCAAATTATTGAAAGGCCAACGCAATTGAGTCATGGGAGTGTGCAGCAATTGCAATCCCTCCGGACCAAGGCCGCGAATGAATTCCAGCACGCGCGGCCAGTCGTTTGTCCACGATCTCCCTGCAGCCCTTTTGATAGCTGGTAGCACGTTCGCGAGATACTCATGGGGCCAGTTCTCTTTCTGCATGATGGAATTCATGAGCAGTTCGCCTATGTCTTGAATTTGTCTGTCCGACAGTTCAGGCGCTTTGAGTTTAAACTCATACAATGCGGGTAGCGAAGCCGCGCTATTAATGCCCAGGGCTTCAACGAGCCTCTGGACAATGGGCCAAAAGACTTTGAATTGTTTGCCCGACGCGATTTTTAGTCGGATGATAATCCCCGAGACTATTTCTAAATTTCCTCTCGCCTCGGGGAACTTTCTGACCGATGCGACGAGCACATCCAGTATGGCTGGCCAATAGAATGGCAATTCGCGGCGAAAGGCCTTCTTGTAAAGCGGATAGGACAATTCTAAAAAGCCTATCACACTATCCTTGAAAATGGGCTCCAGCCGTAATAGTGCTAGGGCCATGTGACGGGCGTCTGCAGGGGTTTTGATGACGGCGAAAGGTCCGTATCCGAGGGCCGATAGTTGCTTGAATACTAGATCAACCTTTTCTGGCGGCGTGGTCGCGTAGAGTTCTTGCCACACCGTATATTTGCAGCGTCGGATGAGAGAGGGATTGTCCTTTGCCCAGGCCGTGAGCAGAGGAGTGGCCGCGATAAAACTCTTTGCTTGTTTTTCTTTGAGCGCTTGCTCGACTTGCGTGGTGTCGGATCGCGGCGCGAGGGAATAACTGTTCTGGGTGATGAGCAAACCCAACGCCATCACAAGACAAAGCATGCGCTGCCACAGCATCGTGTGCGGTTTCATGATCAAGTTATGTATGTAACTCCTGGTCAGTATTTTACGCGTAAAATACTGATTTGTCAAGGGACCCAAATAACTTGCCCACCCCCAGTTTTGAATAGTCCCTTTCAGGAGATGTAATCGCCGTACATTCAACAACGTGTGGAGCAATATTATTTTTGCTTGACAAGTACATGTTCTTTATAGAACATGTACTATATGGCACGCACTATGAAATCATTGAGCGATGTCGAGCGCCTTTTTCGAGAACAGATTGGCGGCTTGTGGCCTGCAGCGCTGGGTTCACTGAGCTTGCGAAGGACTCGGTGCATACGCACAAAATGTCATGCCTGTGAAACAGGGGAACAACATCCAAGCTATGTTCTGTATTGTCCAAAGAATGGTCGGCGATCCTCCCTTTATATTCCCGATGAGTTGGCCGAGCCGCTGCGCAAGGCGCTTGATAATGGCAGAGCTATAGAAAAGTTGCTCTACGAAGTTGGCCGTCTCTATGCCCAGGCACTAAAGCGAGACCGTGCGCAAAAAAGCGCTTAGCTCTGATGAAGATCTCCTATCCATCATAGATGCCTCGCTGTCTGTAACGTTCGGAAACCTGCGCAGAAGTGTTCAAAAAAACCTCGCCATTTTGACCATATCCTTCTTGAATGTATTGGGTGCAGCCCGAAGTGGTAACGGCAATCTATCTTTGGGAGCGCTATATCGGGTGTTACCGACAGAGGGAACACCCCACGCCAGAGAGAAACGGCTACACCGATTCCTTAACAACCGGCTGCTGGATCCGCGAGGAGTAACAGATGGTCTGGTGCGCCTTATATTCGGGCAACGTGGTCATGGGCTTTGGCCAATCTTGTTTGATCAGACAAAATCCGGTGCAACACAAGCGATCTTAGCGGGAGTTCCTTTCGAAGGACGCGTATTGCCACTCTCGGTGTATACCTTCGAATATCCTTGGAAGGAGAAGACTGCTAATAGTCAAAACCAGCTTGAACATGTCTTTCTTTTGGATGTTGAAAGTTCTCTGCCGAAAGAAGTCAAAGCCGTCTGGATAGGTGATCGCGGCTATGCGCGGGCTGCATTGTTGCGGCAGTCAGAAACGGAGGGCAGATTGTATGTGATTCGTGGACGTACTGGAACACGGATTGAATATCAGGGAAAGAATATGAAGTTAGGGCAGTTGCCATACCGCGCTGGGAAAGCCATTCGATATAGCAATGTACTCTATCAGGCCAAGGAGCGTGTAAAAGTGGATGTTATCGCTTTCTATAATCCAGAGTTTAAGGAACCTTGGTGGTTGTTGGTGCCCGCGAATAGTCAGACAATACTTCCAACCAAAACGGTGGTTGCTCTGTATCGTGAGCGAATGCAGGTAGAACATGGCTTCCGAGACTTCAAGACACACATGGGACTTCGAGGCTTGAAGCTAAAAGTGCGATTGGCTGAGCGGACTGGACGATTGTTATTGGCTTTCTGCATTGCCTATTGCATGGCATTGGTGTTGGGCGCATCTGGTGAAGCCCAGCGTGCCCGCCGTGATCTTGAAATCTTACGGCGTACCCCTCGCCACGGCACACGCCGAACGTTGAGCATTCTGTCGATAGCCATGCAAATGCTTTCCCACCCACGGTGGCGAGTTTTGGCGCAACATCGATTGCGTTGCATAGCCATGAGACTTTCCCGTGGGCAACCCGCCCTGCTCAGGGCTCCGCCGCAGGTTGGAGAACTTGCTACGGCTGCATAGATATTTATCTAGATACTGAAGGAAGACATAAAAACTTCGTATTCGAAAACCGGTAGTTCGTTCTTGCGCCAAGGTTAGTCAGATCTTTCCTGTTAAAATCAATGGCATCGAAGAGAGCGGTGGGGCTTCCGGAGTTCCTGAGCAGCGACTCGCCGGGAGCGTGTGGGCCCCCTTGAGTGCAATCGGGTTTTGGAGACGGCGGCATTTATAGCCGAGGGTCCAAAACCCGATTGCACCAAGAGGGTACACGCGGAGGCGGGAGCAGCGAAGGAACTCCGGAAGTCCCACCGCGGGGTTCCCAATGAAAACTGGGGGTGGGCAAGACCCAAATAAAAAAGGTCGATGTGAAGCAGAGATATTGCGGATAGTTTTACGAAGGCCCTACAGGGGGGAAAGGTATTGACGGGTCTTGACCAGAAATTCTTGCGCTTGTTCAATCACGACCGACGCGTCTTCAGAGGTGATGGAGCACGAATCAATCCCG
>CAZOWS010000301.1:0-5055 GCA_964583365.1 uncultured Actinomycetota bacterium | reverse complement strand
TTTTCACTGAAACGGCTCGCCAACTCGGGGGCTTGATCTCCCAGCGACTTCTCTACAGAACCCAACATCGGGGCGAAGTTTCGTTCAACGACAGAGGCGATCGTCCTGGCGGCCGTAGCGGGCTCAAGGAAACCGCGTACCACCCAAAGCACAACGGACATGTATCCCACGGCTACCAAAACAGCAATGGCTCCGAATATCCAAGTATTACGGAGTTTCTTGTTGCCTATCTGAATCTGCTCTTTGAGAAACGATGAAAGCTGATCTTCGTTTGACATGGTTTTCTCCTCAAAAATTAAGGCTTACTTAGCCTGCTGAATGTGCACTCCCACCATTTCCAGAAGTACGCCTACAATCTTATTCATTTCCATTGTTTTACCAGTCAATTCCTTATCTTGCTTAGCCATGTCGTTTACGATAATACCGATCTGTTTGGCATCGCTGATAATGCCATCGGTGTTTTTCCCCATACCGCTGGAAATAAGTTCTTCGTATTTTAGCTTGAGAGCTCTGCCATACGCCTCGCTGATCCTTTGGGCATCGGCTGCATCAAGCGACCCTTTGAGTTCCGTCATGACCACTGCCTCCTGCACCTGGGCTAAAGTTATCACGCCCTCTTTGATCGCAGGCCATTGTTCCAACGCAGAATTTTCCAACGCGTTGTATTCTTTTTCCAAGGAAGAATTTAATAGCGGCCAGGTCTCTGTTGCAGTTTTCTGAAATGCAGCGCCATACAGCGGAAACAAACGCGTAAACATGCCTTGCACACCTGTCATCATTTTTGGGGCCATTGCGGCGAATTCCATTCCGATAGCAGCCGAAAGCTCCGGCAAACGATTATCCTTCAACTCTTTTACGCTTTGCCAAATCGTGAGCACGTAGAGAACCACAACACCCACCACCGCAACGGACACGCACATCTTTGCAAAGCTGCGTTTCCTTGCCACTTCTTTATACTCCGCGATCAACTGCTCCGGCGATATAATATTGTCTGCCATTGATTAACCCTCCTTAAGGAATAGAACACCCGACTGGACTTGAATTTAAGAGACCCATTATCCATAATACAAAATATCATGCAAGATGTTTTTTTGGACAGCATGTTCCACGCTGCGCGCCGCAACAACAACCGAAACGCTCCGCGCTCCGGCCTGTCGCAAAAGTTTTGCGCATTGTTGTGCCGTTGCCCCTGTCGTAAGCACATCGTCGACGAGAATTACATCTCCCCCATACACCTTGCCCAGCACCTGGTTACGCCGCAAAGCAAATGTTTCCGACACACTTTCCCAACGATGCGCCCTATCCAATTGCGCCTGTGGCACTGTCAGATTAGGTTTTATAAGGACATCCGGCCAGTAAACGCAGGATGCAGCCTTGGCAAGCTCCTCTGCCAGCACGGCAGCCTGATTAAACCCGCGCTCTTTTTCTCGCAGCGGGTGAAGCGGAACAGGAATGACCGGGATACCAGGCCCTAATCTAAGACCACCTTCATCGGCGCGCAGCATGAAGCGCGCGAGATCTCTACCCAAGGCCTTTCTGCGGCCAAACTTGAATGCGTGAATCAATTGCCGGAAATCCCCGAGATAAGGGCCGATCGACCATACGGAATCAAAAGCAAAATTCTGACCCGCGCAGGGACTGCAATCCCCAGGTAAACCACAGCGCCCGCAACATTTTTCATTCCAGACAAGCTGGGCGAGACAATTATTGCAAGCAGCGGTGGAACAGCTATTAACAATGCGTTGATGACAGAGTAGACAGTTGCGCGGATACAACAAATCCAGCGTTATATCCAGCAGCCGGGCTGGGTTCACGAACGCCCTAGACCTGGCCCCCACTTGTGGACAAGGGCGCCAACAGCCAGCAACACCACCCATGCCACGATACCGGACACCATTCTCTCATCGCCGAACCAGAGCATCCCGGGCCCGCGCAGATGCGAGGCAAAAACACCCTGGAATTTAATGAAGAACACCCAGCCGGCATGCAGCCCGATGGAAAGATACAGGGTCCCAGTACGCTGATACGCAATGCCCAACACCAACCCAACCAGCGTCAGCCCTATCACACCCGGAATCAACGTGGCGAGATCGCCGAAAGGGGCAGCGAATTTTAATAGAGTGGTAAAACCGGCTCCCCATTGAATGCTGTTTAATTCCACGTGCTCGGGGGATTTAAAAAAGTGAAGCAACGCGTACACCACGCTGGAAATCAGCAATGCCCAACGCGCATTTATTTCTCGCTGCAAGGTTTGGAGAATAAACCCGCGGAAAAATATTTCCTCAATAAATCCCACAGCAAAAGCGGTCAAAAGAGCTTTGAAACCCTTCATTACTATGGCTCCCGTGGAATGCGTCTGCGCGTGCAACACAACCGCCCCACCTAAATCAGCCAACAAAAGCAGCAGCCCCAAGGAGGCCACACCCAAAAGAAAACCTCTCGTAAGGAATCTCTCCCACCCCGGGGAACGGGCAAGACTGCCACGAATGGTTTTTTGAATTTCGAGTTTGCGGCGCGCGAGGAATAAAAAAATAAACGCGAGCACGAGCAAAACGCGCGAGAGCAGACGGTCGAACGGGACGTGGAGAAAATACGTAATGCCGAAAATATTACCCAACAAATGCCGCAAGCCGATATGCACGGCCGGCGCTATGGCGCACGCAAGAAGGATCACCGCGAAAAGAATGATGCCCAGCCGCCCTAAAACGCGCATTAGGAGCCGGATCCGTCCTGCCCGATCGCCTCCACGGGGCAGCCTTCCATGGCCTCCACGCATTGGGCTATCTCTTCGGGTGACTCGGGCTGCTTAAATACGTAGGAGTAACCGCGATCCTCCTGCCTCTGAAAATTCTTAGGCGCGCTTTGCCGGCATAGATCGCAGTCTATGCATTGCGTGTCCACGTAAAAGGAGCCTGTAGCGTTCTCCGGATATTTGTTTTTTAAATCGGACATGATCGCCTCTTTCTAAATTTTGACCAATTCTTCCGCCAACGCCTTCGGGACAAAACTCCCGTTCGCGTTTTCATTGCGGTAGGTGATACGTGGATCGCCCACATCCAGCTTCTTTGCAAATTGCAAAATCATTCCACCTATTTTTTCCAGATGGCTATCCTGCAGCCCTCCCTGCATCAAGGCCGAAGGCCCGCGAAAATTATCCGGCACAAAAAGCGTCGTGCTGTCCGGCTTTTCACCGTGCAAATAGGCCAGCGTATCGTTCTCCATTTGATCGCGCCCCAACACAAGTTTATGCGTTGCATCCAGCCGATAATGCCGGCCGACTTTGAACGACTCGTAATCCCAAAACGTTTCTCCCGATCCGGGCGTATGCGCGAAAAAATCCTTCACGCGATTGCCATAATTTTCATCGGTCAGAATGCAGCCATTGGAGGGCGTGGGGATGTCGGCGATGCCAAATTCCCTCGCCAGCTCGTGCAGGCGCTGGCGCGAACGGCCTTGAATGTCATAAAGTTTTTCCCTGTCCACGATACCTTCACGCTCGGGCAATGTCGGCTCCAAGAGTTTGGCCGAAAGCGGACGCAGCAACACATCCGAAATCCCCGCCTCGCGCGGTATCGTGATAAGCGCGTCAAGCATCTGCGACTTGGGCCGCTGGCCAAGCACCTCGCCGGATATAAGGAAGGACGCGCCTATCTGCTCCATGAATGTCTTGGCGATTTTGAACATGTAAATGCGGCAGTCCATGCACGGGTTCACGCTGCGACCCCAACCGAATTTCGGATTGCGAATGAGTTCTAGGTATTCGTCCCCGAGCGATAAAACCGTGAGTTTGACTCCAAGCAGCCGCGACACAGCCCCCGCATCGTCTTTGCAGCAACTGAACGTGGACTTGAAGTTGATCGCTTCCACTTCGATGCCCTGCATCTGCATGATTTTGATCGCTAAATGGCTGTCCAACCCGCCGGACAGCAGAGCTACTGCTTTCTTTTGCACGAAAATCCCTCTTTTCCGGCCGCATTCTAGCAGAAATCAGGGGAGAGTAGTAAGAAGTCCTTCACGGTTACGTCAATGTAAGGATGACGTCCCTTGCCGACTTTGACGTGACCGTGGAGGTCCTTGAAGCTAATGCGAGACTTCTTGGACATTTTTGATAGCATATTTCATGTGATCAATGATATTCGCGCGTGTTACTCAAAGATAAAGTTTACTAACCATGCCAAAGATGAAATGCTTGGAGAGGAATTTGGGGAAATTAACCCCAATGAGGTACACGAAGCTCTGGAGACAGGAATTATTCTGGAGCATTACCCTGAAGATAGTCCTTTCCCAACCTATTTGGTGTATGGAAAAACCGTGAAGGGAAGACATTTGCACGTAGTCTGCGCCCCTGTCGTTGAGCATAAAACTCTAGTAGTTGTCACGGTTTATGAACCTGATCCCATGAAATGGATCAATTATCATAGGAGGATTAAATGATCTGCATTTATTGCAAGGGCAATCTACGGTCAAAGAAGGTGGAAGAGGAAATCAAAGTTGGGAAAGATCACGTTCTTGTTCAAATCACTGCGGAGATTTGTGAACATTGCCATGAAAGATATTTTTCAGATAGTGCACTGGGTAAGATGCTTGAGCTGAAACAGAAGTTAAAAAAAGATAAAAAACATTTCAAAGCGGTTGGTAAGGTATTTAGAGCTGCGTAACCGAATGCCCGAAGTATCTACTGGTTTTTCCATTGTTCCAGATCTATTGGATCCGGAACCAATCGTCATCCTAGAAAACGCGTTCACGCAACCGTTCAACAACGCGATTGCAACCGCGCGCACATGCTATTCCTCTCGCGTGATTCATGCCTCCGACATGGACAAGTCCGAGAAAGACATCGCGCGCCGCGATGCGATTGCAACCAGCACCTACGAGGCCGGGCATCACACGACGCTGCAACACGCAACGTTTCAATTCGTTTTAGAGCGCGTGTCGCGACAATTCCTTTGGTCCTTTCTTCACGCGCATCCGTATTACAACAGCGAGCAGGTCAGCCAACGATTTGTCGCGGTCAAGCCCGGCAATTTTGTGACTCCACCGATGGATGAGGCCTCG
>CAZOWS010000300.1:0-2990 GCA_964583365.1 uncultured Actinomycetota bacterium | reverse complement strand
TAACATTTTTCGCAGGCGTTTCACGGCCAGCGCCTCAATTTGCCGCACGCGCTCGCGGCTGATTTCCATGTCTCTACCTATCTCTTCAAGCGTCTTTGCCTTTCCATCCTTGATGCCAAAGCGAAGGCACAATACCTTGGATTCCCTTGGCGGCAATTGATCCATGAGATCCTTGAGATCCTCCCGCAGAAGATTACTAGAAACAGTTCTGGGGGGCAGAATTGCGTCCATGTCCGGCACGATGTCTATCAATTCACCAGCCCCGTCTTCGCCGATGGAAGCGAACAAAGAACTGGTGCCTTGCACGATCTGGCGCATTTCGGTGACTTTCTTGGCGCCTATCCCCAGCACTTTGCCCAATTCCGCGTCCGTGGGCTTACGGCCAAACGACTGCATGAGCTCGTTGGTGATTTTGTTCAAGCTGGTGATTTTTTCGACCATGTACATCGGAATGCGAATGGTCTTACCTTGATTGGCAAGCGCGCGCGTTATGGATTGCTTGATCCACCAGGTTGCGTAGGTGCTTAGTTTGCAACCCTTGGCAAGATCGAATTTCTCCACGGCCTTCATGAGGCCGATATTGCCTTCTTCGACAAGATCCAGGAAAGGCACGCCGAAATGCGCGTATCTTTTGGCAATGGACACGACAAGCCGCAAATTGGCGCGAATCATTTTCCTGCGCGCCTCTCGATTGCCCTTTTTTACCTGCATGGCAATCTTCACTTCCTCCTCCGGAGTAAGGAGAGGAATCTGGCCAATGTCGCGCAGGTAAAGTTGTATGGAGTCTTTTGCCACTGTATACCCTAGCTTTTAAGCTTTCATGCCAGCTCCCTTTATCAGTTTCAGAGCTGGGGGACACGACCAAAACAGTCGTGTCCCTGTTTTCAATGTCTGTTCGTTCTCAAATGGCTGTTACTTCATTGCCGCATGTGCTGCCGCAAGCCTAGCGATGGGAACGCGATACGGCGAGCAGCTTACGTAATCCAGTCCGACTTGATGGCAGAACTCTATGGAGGATGGATCGCCTCCATGCTCGCCGCAAATGCCGACTTTCAAGCCCGGCTTTACCGAACGGCCCTTCTCCACGGCCATCTTGATGAGCTGACCCACGCCTGTGCGATCCAATGTCTGGAACGGGTCCTTCTCCAAAATCCCCTGTTCCAAATAGGCGCCCACGAAAGACCCGATGTCGTCGCGCGAGAATCCGAACGCCATCTGCGTCAAATCGTTGGTCCCGAACGAGAAAAACTCCGCTTCTTTCGCGATCGCGTCGGCTGTCAATGCCGCGCGCGGAATCTCGATCATCGTGCCGATCAAATACTCGATCTTCACTTTTTGCTTTGCCATCACTTCTTCGCCCACACGAATCAGATTGGCTTTCAAGATGGTCAATTCCTTCACGTCACCGATCAACGGGATCATGATTTCCGGAATAACTTTTTGTCCCTTCTTGGCCAGCACGCAAGCCGCTTCGAATATGGCCTGCACCTGCATGTCATAAATCTCCGGATACGTGATACCCAAACGGCACCCACGATGACCGAGCATCGGGTTGAATTCTTTCAGGGAATTAACCTTGGCCTTCAGACGCTTGAAATCCATGCGCATTTTCTTGGCCAAATAGCGAATATCCTTATCGGTGTGAGGAACGAATTCGTGCAACGGCGGATCCAACAAACGGATGGTAACCGGCCTCGCACCCATCTCGCGGAATATACCGATGAAGTCGCTGCGCTGCATGGGCAGCAATTGCTTCAAGGCCTTTTCGCGTCCCGCGCGATCGTCCGCGCAAATCATTTCGCGCACCGCGTCGATTCGCTTGCCTTCGAAGAACATGTGCTCGGTGCGGCATAGACCAATGCCTTCGGCGCCAAATTGTATCGCTACTTTTGCGTCGCGAGGAATATCCGCGTTGGCGCGAATCTTCAGCGTGCGAAATTCATCGGCCCATGCCATCAACGTGCCAAAATCGCCGCTCAGCGTGGGCCGCGTTAACGGAACAGGGCCGATGATGACCTCGCCCGTGCTGCCGTTCAAACTGATGATGGCGCCTTCCTTGATTTTCTGTCCACCTATAGTGCAGTATTTTCCTTTTGGATCCACGATATCCGCTGCGCAACCTGCCACGCAGCATTTTCCCATGCCGCGCGCCACGACAGCCGCATGCGATGTCATACCGCCCGTGGCCGTCAAAATACCCTGCGCCTCGTTCATGCCACCGATATCTTCGGGCGACGTCTCCGCACGCACCAAGATAACCTTGTGTCCCTTTTTCCCGCGTTCTTCGGCTACGTCCGCTGTGAACACAGCCTCTCCCATTGCTGCTCCCGGAGAAGCCGGCAGCCCCTTGGCTACTGCCTTGTATTTGAATTTGGGGTCAATGGTTGGGTGCAAGAGCTGATCCAATTGCGCGGGCTTCACGCGCAACACCGCTGTTTTTTTATCGATCATCCCTGACTTCTGCATTTCGACGGCTATTCTCACGGCCGCATGCGCGGTGCGCTTGCCCGTGCGGGTTTGCAGCAAGAACAACTTGCCTTCTTGAATCGTAAACTCAATATCTTGCATGTCCTTGTAGTGAGCTTCTAGCTTCTGATAAATCTCGACAAGCTCCTGGTACACACCTGGCATACCTTTCTCAAGTTCGGAAATTGGTAGCGGCGTACGAATACCTGCCACGACATCTTCGCCTTGCGCGTTGATCAAATATTCGCCGTAAAACTTGTCTTCGCCCGTGGACGGATTGCGCGTGAACGCAACGCCGGTACCGGAACTCTCGCCCATGTTGCCGAACACCATCGCCTGCACGTTGACCGCCGTGCCCAAAAGCCCGGTGATGTTTTCGATCTTGCGGTATTTGATGGCCCGATCACAATTCCAGGAACCGAACACCGCGTTGATCGCGCGGCTCAACTGCTCGCGCGGCGATTGCGGGAAATATTTTTTCGTGTTCTTTTTGAAGACGGCCTTGTATTTCGTCACAACTTCCT
>CAZOWS010000299.1:0-2678 GCA_964583365.1 uncultured Actinomycetota bacterium | reverse complement strand
ATTCAAGAAGACCTTGAAAAATTGCTGATCACCAGAGACCTCAAAGATCGCAACGTGGCATTGGAATTATTGCCCACGTTTGGCGGAGACTTAGCGCCTTTCCATGCCAAGCTTTTGGCCATGGCCGGACCCACAGTGCCGGGGGATCGCATCATCGCGCTGCAAGCGCTCGCGAAATTGGCCCAAGCTCAAATGGCTGCTGTCATTGTGAGCCAGCCGCAAGCTGGGGAAGCAATTTCGTCCGATACGGACGATGAGCACATTGCTGCCCTCCTGGCCCAATTGAATAGTACGGACGGACCCACGCGCCTCCAGGCGATGAATCTTGTGAGAAAACTTCAGATAAAAGACGAACAAATCATTAACCGATTGGGTGTTCTAACAACGCAATCGATTCCCAGCAAGGATGGAGGGACGCGAGACGATAGAAAGCAAGCAGCAGAGACGCTGAAGGAACTCGGCGTGTTTCCTATGGATGCATTCATGCTGATCGCTAGACTCGCCGGTTCCATTGAGTACAGCGATGTCCTTGCTGTACTAGGGACAATGACGCTCACGCCCGACCAGAAGGCGTGGATTTATCCCCTGTTGGTCGAGTGGATCACGGCCATAGATCAAATCAGCGTTGCGGGTTCTGGCAGCATCCAGCAAAAAGATGCCATCGTAAAAAAATGCATCAACGGCATTGCCTTTGCATCGGCGATGAAGAGTCCGGATCCCGTGATCAAAGAGGCACTGTTGGTCGCATGGCATGACACGGATGCTTGGAAAAGCAATTCCTTGCTCGAAGCCCTGCTGAATGCAGGCGCATCCTGGGATGACTTGAAAGACAAAGTGATGGAATTGTCGGTTGGAGAAGATCCCTTTGCCATCGTTGAAACCATCAAAAGCGTGGTTCGGCATGGCATTAAAGAATTGGCGTTGAAAGCCCAATTGGAGGAATTAAGTCAGATGAGAGCAGCAGCGGATGACAACGATATACGCAAGCTATTCTTGGAAATTACTCGTGCAGCATCCATTTGGGCCTTGGTGACATTGTGGGATGTGACATCGAGAGAGGAGGCAAAACGACGCAGCGAATTGCTAACCATGATGGAAACAGCCAACACGCTTAGTTTAAGTTGGGTTTGTGGCGCCCTCAAGGTTCTGCAGGCCACGCCGTCTCAGATGAAGCCTTATTTTCTAAATCTCATGAAACGACCGGATGCGATTTCAAAAAAACTCGGCCTAGAACAATTAGCAAATTTCAATGTTGCTCCTGCTGATGCTGTGAAAAAGGCTTTGAAGGATTGTCTTGCTTTGCCTCTGGACGATGACAATGCGCCAGTTATTGTGGAGACACTTGAAACCATTGGCTCGCTCGAAGTGCGGAGCTTAACATATAAGGTAATGGCGTCAACACTGAGCCAAAGCCGGGAAGTGCGCTTGGCTGCTGCGCGTGCCTTAAAGAAATTAGATTTGGAGGAAGATGAAAAGCAACTGTTAGACGCGGATCTATTGGCGCATGTCGTGGAATTTCCTGCTTTTGAATCGTCCGCCATAGAAATCTCGGCTATTGCCGGATTGCTAGCCCCCGAGCAAAGGGAAGACGCTGTTGCTCGCTGCTGGATATTGCTACAGGATGATAATCCATCTGTCCGAATTCCCGCCATGGGCGCCTTAGCGGCCCTTATCGGGCCATCTGTCACTCCGGGCACTTCTGTCATCCTGAGCGAAGCGAAGGATCTCGGTCGGCCCCAAGCTAGATCCTTCGTCGCTGGCGCTCCTCAGGATGACAGTATTGCCAAGCTCCGCCTCATGGAAAAGATCCTGGTGCAACTCGTGGCGCATGAAAAACGTTTGATCGAAGTGATGGAAAAAATCAAATCCTTGCCGGAAGCGCTGCCGCAGCCTCAATCCCCGGTGCAACAAGACTCGCAACCGACTCCATTGCCACCAAGTCAAGTTCAGGCGCCGTTGAGCGAAGAAGAACTTGCGTTTTTGTCTTTGGCGGAGGACGTGCTCAGTGATTCGGTTCCTCTGCCTAATGAAAAGACAAAAGATTTAAGACTTGCCGTATTGCAGGGGCTTGCCAAGCTGAAGATCGCAACGCCAGGCATCACGCGCAATTTGCCGCATCATCTGCATGCGTTCGATGCACAAATTCGGCAGGCGGCGCTGGAAGCCATGCTGGCTCTAGGTTACACGCAACTTATGGGAGCATTTCTGTTACAAGTCGCCCTGGGTATCGGCAATGATAATTGGATTAGAGCGCTGGATATTTTTGAGAAGCTAAATCCAGAGCCCGCAGATAAAGAAATGGTCCGCACAGCCTTGCTCAAGCAATTGCAGAGAGATGAAATCGATGAAAACACAGAGACTGTCATCAAAACGCTTGCCCAGTGGAGAACGCCGTTGAATGCGCAAATCGGCGGCGGCAAAACATGGGAGGATAAATTGTTGGATCTCGTTCGCATGAATCCCGATGCGACCACAGGAAAAACCTTGAAAGATAAATTATCGCGCAGTACGCCTGTGAATGTCGATGCAGCCAAGATGAATGCCATCAAAGCCGCGCGCCGGGCGGCCATAGAAGCGCTCGGCAGGCTGGGCGCTGGCGTGTTCATAAGGAATGAGTACGTGCAGAGCAATAATGGGGCAGCCAATTTTCTCTGGGGTGACGATGAAGATTTAGCCCC
>CAZOWS010000298.1:0-15650 GCA_964583365.1 uncultured Actinomycetota bacterium | reverse complement strand
GCCGCCGTCTCCCTTCGCCGCAATCGCTCAATGGGGCCCACGCGCTCTCGGACAGTCGCTGCTCAGGAACTACGACACCCCCCGGCAGCTTACCATTAAAGCCCTTCCATAATTCTTTTTGCCAGCTCGGGGGCATTGGCGAAATGTAGATGCGCGTAGGACGCGAGCATGTTTTCTATCATGATTCCGTCCCGCTTGTCCCTTTGGCCCGAACGGTCTCGAATGGTGTAGGCATAAAGTAGTTTATCGAAGCCCTCCTTGCCCTCCAGATAGGACCAGTGAAATTCATGCCCGCGCAGGGTTTGGCCCTTATGGCTCAATACATTATCTTCGACGACCTCCGCTTGAATATATCCCAAGGCCGAGAGTTTACCGGCCATTACCGCATCGGCAGGGATTACGCCCGCCATTGGGAAAGTTTTTCCTGCTGCGTCGCGAATCCCTTCACATAAATACATGAGCCCGCCGCATTCGGCGTACACGGGTTTTTTGCGCGCGAGGATAAAATCACGGATCTCTGTGCGCAGCGTATTGTTTTCCGACAAAGACTGTGCGAAGACTTCTGGGAAACCGCCGCCGATGTAGATCATGTCGATGTCGGGGGGCAATTGTTTGTCCGCCATCGGGGAGAAATACACTAGCTCGGCGCCCGCGAGGGTAAGCAGTCTCAAATTTTCTGGATAATAAAAATGAAAGGCCTTATCCCAGGCTATTGCGATGCGATATTTTTTCTGGCCTTGCTTAATCGGTTGCGCCCGAAATATTTTTTGTGCGGCTTCCAGCATTGGGGCTTGGCGCGCCTGCTCTAAAATGCGATCAAGATTAATGGAAGATTCGGCCAACGTGGCTAAATTGTCGGCCATCGAGTCACCAGCCTGTAATTCCTGCGATGGAATTAATCCCAAATGCCTTTCGGGCATCATGATTTTCTTATCCTTAGGTAAGTAACCCAAGAGCGGGATTTTCAGCGAATGCTCCACGGCGATTTTAAGAAAATCGTAATGTCGCGCGCTGCCCACGTTGTTAAAAATAACGCCTGCAAAGTTTAGCGCGGGGTCGAACTCCGTGAAGCCTTTGACCATGGCCGCCGCCGAGCGGGCCATGCCGCGGGCGTCCACCACGAGGACAACGGGTGTTTGGAGCATCTTTGCCAAATGGGCTGTGCTGCCGACATCCTGATTTCCCGCGAAGCCGTCGTACAATCCCATGACGCCTTCGATGACGCCGACGTCCGCGCCGATTGCGCCATCGGCGAGGATTTCCAACACCGCGTCTTGCGGCAACATCCACGTGTCCAGATTGCGGCTGGGGCGCCCGGTGAGGGCCGTGTGATGGGACGGGTCGATGAAATCCGGGCCGGCTTTGAAGGCTTGTACTTTGAGCCCGCGGCGGGCAAACGCAGATAAAATTGCCAGTGTAACCGTGGTTTTACCCGAGCCGCTATGCGTTCCCGCGATAAGAATCCGGGGTAGGGAAACAGTGGTCATCTTGGTAAACCTACAATTTGGTTGATTGCGTTCATGTCCAAATTCTCTGTAGCCCAATCCGCGAGCCGATCGAAATTCTTTTGCCGCAGCGCTGCGAAATTTCCCCGAAGGCTGGAGGAAGGAAGTCGTAGATGTCTTCGCGCCGCAACTTTTTTAAGCAGCGCATGGCGAAAAGAATCATTGGCCAGCAGCCCGTGAATATAGGTTCCCAAAATATTGCCTTGTCCATTTATTGCACCGTCTTCATCCTGCACGGAGTTGCCAGACCGCGTCAGAATATGAAAAAGCGGTGAGCAGTCCTTACCCCGTCGCGTTTGTCCCATGTGAATTTCGTAGCCGCTCATCAACCCAGGGATACCGCGCGCGGTAAAACGCACTTGATGCAATGATTTTTCCTGATGGAAGGCGGTTTGCAAGCCCAACAACCCGAGCCCGCGCATGCTTCGCCTCGAGGATTCTACCCCGTGGGCATCCACGAGGGATTTGCCCAGCATCTGGTATCCGCCACAAATGCCGAGCACAAAAACACCTTTTCTAGCGGCTTCGCGGATCGCGCTTGCCAACCCAGATTGATTCAGTGCATGCAGATCTTCCATAGTATTTTTGCTACCCGGGAGAATGATGAGATCGGCGTCCGCGATCGCGCCAGACTTTTGCACAAAGGCCAAATCCACGCAGGGCTCCTGCCGCAAACTATCAAAATCCGTAAAATTGGAAATGCGCGGGTTGCGAACTACCGCGACGCGTAGTTTGCCTGCAGCGTTCGGGGCCCAGCTGCTGAATTTTTCCAATCCGACAGAATCCTCTTGGTCTTGATGCTCGAAAGTAAAGTAGGGGAGAACGCCGAGCACGGGTTTGCGCGTTCTGGCCGTCAGCGTGCGCAATCCCGGCCGCAAAATCCCCACATCACCGCGAAATTTATTGATCACTAAACCGCGCACGAGCCGGCGTTCGGAGGCGCTCAGCAAATCCAAAGTCCCCAGAAGCGAGGCAAAGACGCCGCCGCGATCGATATCTGAGACCAGCAATACCGGAGATTTGGCGTGCATGGCCACGCGCATGTTCACGATATCGTTTTTCTTCAAATTGATTTCAGCCGGACTGCCGGCTCCCTCGATCACGACCAGATCGAACTCGTCGCGCAAACGATCCATCGCCGCGGTAACCGTGTCCCAAATCTTCGGCTTAAACTTTTCGTAGGCCCTGGCCGACAAAGTGGCCACGGGTTTACCCGCCACGATAACTTGCGAAGTTCTATCCCCGGTCGGTTTCAGAAGAACCGGATTGAAGTCCACGCGCGCCATGAGCCCCGCAGCCTCGGCTTGCACGGCCTGAGCCCAGCCGATTTCCTTGCCATCCGGCGTGACAAAGGAGTTCAGCGCCATGTTCTGGGCCTTGAACGGCGCCACGCGCAGCCCTTTACGCCGATAGGCTCGGCACAAAGCAGTAACGAGCACGCTTTTGCCAACATGGGAAGCGGTCCCTTGTATCATCAATGTTTTAGCGCTCATACGGACGGCTATTGTAAATGCGGGGGATAACCCAAGCCAGTCTTATTGAACGCCTATCCAGCAATGCCTCAGCCTCTCTGGTGACAGAAATCGTAAGTGTATTAAAAACAAGAACTTACGAATCACCAGTTTGACAAAATACATTTTAGACTGTATGGTACAGCCAGTGGACTTGATATTTATAGGGAGACTATGCGTAAGTTATTGATATTCCTGTTTATTGTCATCTTTACAGCTGAAGCCCATGCCTTGGCGCCTCGCTCGCAGTTTTCCGAACCTGCATATGTCGTGGAGGAAATAACGGATACCAAATTATTGCTAACGATTTTTGATTTCTTAGAAGAAGCGGGCATGCACCCGGGCTTGGTAGAGGCGCATCAAGAGCAATGTATTAAAAACGCGAGTCTTTACCTCCATAGGTTTAGGGTATTCGTCGTGAGAGACAAATCAAACGGCGAAATTCTTTGCGCTTCCGTGATAGAACCAAATTCGGAAAAGAGAATGCTGGAATTGGCTTACGGGCTTGGGCACGATATTCCCGAACCCATAGCGACTATGGTTGCATTCTGGCCTTCCCCCATTGCGCAGGACCTTGCTGCTGATTCGCAATTGATGACATATATACGCGAGTATTTTACAGCTATGTCTCATTCTACACTTGCGTATCCCTTGGAAAGACAAAACGTGAAAGAGTGGATGCTTTCACAAGGGTTCCATGCAGTGGACGCTAGTCCTCGAACACGTTTACTCCTACAGTCCTTAGCGATTCCAACCCTTATGCCAGGCGCGCCACTTGTTCAAGCGGAAGCCTATGACGTTGATGAGATATCGGACCCAAACGATATGCGATCCATCTTTTCATTGCTCCTTGCCTCCGGTACATCCTTTAACGTTTTAGAACCGGCCATGACAGATTTCAATAGTGATGCTCAACGATTTATGAAGAAAACACAGGCCTTCGTGGCAAGGGGAAAGACAAGTGGACAAATGCTCGGGGCAATCGTGGTCAACACGAATTTCTCCAAACACGGTTTAGACAGATTTTTGAAACGTAGGACAACATATCCGGAATCCATCAGCTACATACTAGAGATGGGTGTTCTCAAAGAGTTTCATGAAAGACGCATAGAAATAGAAAATGTATTGCTTGAAAAGGCGGAGAATGTGCTGCGTCAAAACGGCACCGGCACCATCATCGCTTGGGACACAAGGGGATCTATGACTTCTTTGCCTTCTCAAGGGTACGAAGCAGCTCCGCAAGTTCCAGGCTTCTTCATAAAGGTAGTGCCGAAAGCCATAGACGATGGATTTTATTCTGAGACGGATCCCTTCGCGATTCGTGAACTCGTCGTTACGCGTCCCGATATTCGGGCTAAGATAAACCCGCCAGAAGGCGCATTGGATGGCTTGCTGAAAAAAATGAATAAGAAGCCGCGCAAGGCCGCGGAGGCTTTGATGAATGCCATACCCGGTATAGAAAATCATTTCCCTGGTCTCAAAAATCCTGGCGCTGCGATACGGCCAGCAACTCCCGTTCGCCCAGCATCCAGTCCCAAAAAACGTTCCGAGAAGGAAGAAGGCTTAGAACGCTTCCGTGAAATTTATCGAAACATGCTGGCTTCTTATGCCGAAGGACCGTATTACTTTGCCGGAGATGTCCATGAGCCGGATATTCGAGTATTTGAACTGTATTGCCTTTCTAAGTTGCTCGCAGAGGAGAGCTCAAAACTTCGCGAAGCCGTACTTAGCTACCTTGTTAAGTCCGGCGAGATCAAACCAGAGGAGAAAGAAGGGGTTTTCAAAGCCGCGATACAGCCCCCGCAGGAATGCCTTGAAACCCTTTCACGCGCTGTGCCCACAGCGACCTCGGAAGGATCACAAAACGCCATTATCAATTGGTTGAAATGGATTTGGGACAACGGAAATTACCAAGTAGACACGGCTAAGGAGTTCTTGCGCGTGCTGGACGAAGGCAAGATGCAATACACGTTTAATGGTGTACGCATTCCTTTTGCCGTTGCGATTGTTTTGCATAAGGGAACCGCCGGGATTTCGCTGGATGGGGTGTGGAGAAGTCAACATAGATACGATATTTTTACGTCGCCTATCGCGGTAAAAGCAGCGGAGTTGGATATCAGAACGGCAATAGAAGGCCTCCTTCGGGACGGGGAAGTCGGGGCCGGAAACGCAAATTATGTGGAAGCGCTCATTTCTACTTTTGACGCGCCGGAAATTCTTAAGCATATCCATTTTCCGGACGAGAATGCGACACTCTTGGAGATCGGTGGTTCCGGAGTGATTTTGAAAGAGGTTAATTTGGCGCAACGCAAGCGATCCGCTGGCTCCGGCATGCGCTTTATCGCCGTAGAGATAGATCCGACGGTTGCTGCTGATGCAGCAGATCGGAGAAAGTCCGAGGGGCTCACGAATTTTGAAGTGCATGCGGCGGATGCTCGGAATTTAAATTTCTTGGCCGATGGTTCGGTGGACGCCGTATTCGCCCAAGGGTTACTGGGGGATCTGCATCATCGTCGTGCTTACGACGAGATGGTGCCTCTTTTCACGGAGATAGACCGTGTATTACATAAGGACGGATTTCTTCATCTGGTCGACGATGGTAATACGCCTCTCATCAGCTATCGATTACTAGCCGCAGCGGGTTATGAAGTAGTAACCAAGGAAATCATAGAAGAAGTCAGGGAATACGGTGACTATTTGCTGCTTTCTTTGCGAAAGACGAAAGACCACGCATTTGTCCAAGCGGCGTTGAATAGTTTTTCCTTCGATACGATACCCGAACCACTATGGGCCGGTGATTCTGACCCCAGTGTCCATGCTATCCAAGAGGATAGGATTAAAGACCAATGGACCCATATTCCTAGGACAGTTACGCAACCACGTGTTCTAAATCCGCAAGAAAATCTTGGCGGTATGGTTTCCTTCGAAGCAGCACTTTGATTCTTGTGGTTTTAGGGACACATCACTAAACCAAAATCCCATTTTGTTCTCACCGAGATTGCCCCGAAAGCATTCGGGATCCCGGCGAATGCCGGGGCTTCGCTGCGCTCGCAATGACAAGTACCCCATGCGGCCAATGCTCTGTACAAGGCCTCCGATCTGTGTTACAAAGGAGCCCTCTATGGGAAAGAAAATCAAAACCAAGGCTAAAGAAGCTGATTTGAAGGATTTGGTTGCGCAAATGCTCGTTCGGCTGGGCGAAAATCCCGAGCGCGAAGGCTTGGAGAAGACCCCCGCCCGCGTCGAGCGCTCGCTGCGTTATTTAACCAGCGGCTACGAGAAAGACGTTGCCGCGGTTATCAATGGCGCGGTGTTTGAAGAGCAATACGACGAAATGGTGTTGCTGCGCGACATAGACATATTCAGCCTCTGCGAGCATCACCTGCTTCCTTTCTATGGCAAATGCCATATTGCTTATATTCCCCGAGGAAAAGTCATCGGTCTCTCGAAGCTCCCGCGCATCGTCGAAATATTCAGCCGCCGTCTGCAAATCCAGGAGAGGCTCACCACGCAAATCGCCGATTGCCTGATGGAAAATCTGCAACCCCATGGAGTGGGTGTTGTCGTCGAGGCGTTGCATCTGTGCATGGCCATGCGCGGGGTGGAGAAGCAGCAAAGTTTTGCGGTGACGAGTTCGATGTTGGGCGTGTTCCGGAAGGATCGCGGAACGCGTATGGAATTTCTGAATCTCTTGCGCAGCAACAGCCCGCGCTAGCTAGCCCTGTACTTGCAAAACCTCTAAGGGCTGTCGATTTTTCAACACGTGATCGCTCAATAGCTGCACGACGCTGCTCATGATCGTGTCTGGCACTCCATCCACGTGAATCGCCCGGGGCCGCATGTCGCAAGGGTCGTTGACATAGTCCACCGTGATGAATTGCTGGGTTGGGGTCAGACAAATCTCAGTGGAAAAGAAATCCAGATGGCATACCTCGGCAATGTTTTCGGGAATGTGCCAGAGCGGGTCCAACTGGAATTGTTGCCTCTCCTCTTCCGTAACGATTTCATAAATATGCGTGTTCTCGCCCCACCAGCAGGGAAAGACACTTCCGCAACAGTAGAGCACGCGAAACCATGCGCGATGGGCGTTGACCACGGTGGACGCGACTTTTTCCTGCAATAAATACTTGTCCGATCCGTATTGCTTGCGCGCCTCGATGATGTCGTGCAATGTCTCGGCGCCGAGCACCACACCGGTCCCACCACCGCCCGTGGCGGGCTTGATGATGAAAGGCCTGCCGAGGCTCTCCAATTCGGTGATCTTCAAGCCCGGGTCGGAATTGTAGGGCGAGAGAATGACCGTGTAGGGCACTAGAATTCCTTTGCGCAAAAATTCCAAATGCATGGTTGCTTTGTCCAGCGCGCGCAAGCTAGCGGAATATTCGTTGATCAGAAAGCACTTCATTGTTTTGGAGTAGTGAATGAGGGGCAGAAAGCGCGCGTCGTTGTCCGAGGCCCTGTCGTAAAAAGTGCGGAATGCAAGGTCTCCGTGCTCGAGCCGGTGAATTGTTTCCAGGACATTCGCCGGGTGAATCAGATAGGTGCTGATGCCCTTGGCCAGGCAGGCGTCGTGCAACAGATGAATGTAGTGGCGGTCGGGTTCCCACTCCCACGCGACAGCCAAATCAAAGATTTCCACAGCGATTATTGTTTTGCTACCAACGCGGGGGGTGCGATGGGCTCTATGTACTCGAAGGTCTTGCCCTGATAATTGCGCAACAAGACACGCCCATCCTTTTTCTCGACAATGTATTCGGGTCCCACGGGGATTTTGCCGCCGCCGCCTGGCGCGTCCACGACGAACGTGGGCACCGCATAGCCGCTGGTGTGGCCGCGCAATTTTTCGATGATGTCAATGCCTGTGGCTACCGAGGTTCGAAAATGCTCGGTGCCCGTGACCGGATCGGCTTGATAAATGTAATAGGGTCGCACGCGAATCTTCAGCAGTTCGTGAAAAAGTTTTTTCATGATGTACGGGCTGTCGTTGATCCCGCGCAGCAAAACCGTCTGACTGCCCAACGGAACTCCGGCATCGGCCATCATGTTGCACGCGCGCTTGACCTCGGGCGTAACTTCTTTGAAGTGATTAAAGTGAAGGCTCATCCATATCGGCCCGTTGCGTTTTAACATCGCGATGAAATCCTCGTTCACGCGCTGGGGCAGCGTCACGGGCACGCGCGATCCAATGCGAATGAATTCAATATGAGGAATTTCGCGCAGGCGCTGGATGATGGTTTCCAATCGCGCGTCCGATACCATCAGGGGATCGCCGCCCGATAATAAAACGTCGCGCACTTTTTTTGTCGCGGCCAAATAGGCGAACGCGGCGTCCAGATTATCTTTGGATGTCGGGGTTTCCTTCGCGCCAACAAGCCGCCCGCGCGTGCAATAACGGCAATACATCGCGCACATGTCGGTGACCAAAAGTAGCACACGGTCGGGATAGCGATGCACGAGATTGGGGACTGGCGAATGGCTGTCCTCGCCGCAAGGGTCCGTGTAATCGCCGGGTACGACATGCGTCTCGTGAATGGAAGGGACGGTTTGCCTGCGTATCGGGCAATTGGGATTGCTCGGATTCATGAGCAGCGCCCAATACGGGGAAATGCGTAGAGGCAGCCGCTTCTCGGCGCTGCGCACTCCATCCGTTTCTTCGCTTGTCAGGCTAAAGAGGGCTTGCAGCCCTTCTAGCGAGCGGACGCTATTTCTAACCTGCCAGTGCCAATCGTTCCACTGGAGGTCGGTGACGTCTTTCCAAGGTCCGCGGGATCTTCGATCAGCGCCGTCCATTGGTTTTTTCGTCTCCTTTCGTAAAGGCTGTAAAATTTTCCGAAAACTATCTTGTCATCGCTCTCTGCATAAAAATCAGGAATCCGTGAAACTTCAACGAATCCGTTGCGTGCATAAAATGTCCGTGTTTTGCCATAGGAAATCTTGGAAGCGGTCTCGGCCAACAGCATTCTCGCCGCGCAGGACAGCAAAATCGCGTCCAAATGAGCCAGCAGCGCCTTACCCACTCCACGATTCTGAGCGCTGGAGTCCACGGCAATCCAGTACAGATCATACACGGCATCGGTGAGAGGAACTTTTCCGTAGCAGACAAATCCGCAGACCTCATCCGTGTCATTGGTGCAGCAAAAAAAGTTGTAATCCTTTTGCGCGGGTTGCGTCAGATAAATATCCAGAAGTTCAAGTGCACACAGCCGCTCATCTTCCGTGAACAAGGAAACTTTGTTGAGCAATTCCAATAGTGGTCCTCGGTCGGAGGAAACTACGCTGCGCATTCTCATAAGTGGTTGATGGCGTCTACAGTAACAAGTACGCGGGAAATGTCAATCAACGAACGGTGCTGCAGGGTGTCGCCGCGGCACGCTGACTTGCTATGCGAAGGACTTTCAGGATCAACGCGTCGTAGGATAGCCCTGCCCTGCGCGCTGCCAGCGGGAATGCCGAGTTGTCGTTAGGGTCGGGTAGAATGCCGGGCAGTGGGTTGACCTCTAAGACAAAAATGTTTCCCGCCGCATCGCTGCGAAAATCAATGCGGCACCAGTCCCGGCAATCCAAGGCTTTGAAGGCCTGTATGGCGAGGCTGCGGATTTCATTTGTGAGCGGCTCAGCGATCGGCGCCGGGCAACGCAGAATCGGAAGAGGATTCTCGGGTTTGTCCCATAACCATTTCGCCTCGTAAGAATAAATGCGATGGGCGGTTTTCGGAAGGCAGTCCAAAGAAATTTCCACGATTGGCAAGACTTCCAGGTTCGCTCCATTGCCGAGTATTGCTGCCGTGAATTCGCGTCCGGCCAGATACTCTTCCACGAGAGCGGGCTGTTCATAATTTTTCCAAATGCGCGAGACTTCATGTCGCAACTCTTGGGGGTTGCTCACCACCGACGAATTCAAAATGCCTATGCTGGAGCCTTCCCAGTTGGGTTTCACGATGGCGGGGAAAAAAGAAGACACAACGTCCTGTCCCGGCGTAAAAATGTGAAATCGCGGCGTGGGTATTCCATGCGAGGAGAGCGCTTTTTTCGCGCGCGCCTTATCCAAACAAAGAGATAGAGTGGGCGGCGCGGATCCGGTGTAGGGGATGGCCAGAGCTTCCAGAATCGCGGGTATTTCGGCTTCGCGATAAGCTCCACGCGAGCCCTCCGCGATATTAAAAACAAAATCGGGGCGCAACCGCTGGAGATCTGCCGACGACAATTCTTGTGCGTCGAGCAGCAAAACCTCATTTTCTTTGGCTAAGGCAAAGCGTATCGCTTCTATGGTCTGGGGATTATCCCATTCCGCATAATGATCGGAGCCGACAGCGCTCTCGCCAATGCCAGAGGGCTTCAGATTGTAAACAAGCCCTACGCGCATGACGCCCAAGGAGATGGTCGAGCGCCTTATTCTACAGGCTTTTCTGCGGGAGTCGTTTTACCGGCATCCGTTGCTTCCTCTGCGGGAGGAAGTTCGGCCTCTTCATCCAAAACGATTTCCAAATACGTGGCAGTCATGGAGCCGTTCGGATTCTGCTTGTATTCCCCGGCAACCTTCGCGCCAACGGGCAAGTCGGTCAACTTGATTTCGTCGTATTCGCCCCAAATCGTGGTGGTCTTCGGGTCTATGGTAAGAGCCTTGGTGGCCGCCGCGGCATCCTTGACGCTCGGGTCTTTGATCGTGACCGTATTTGCTTTTGCGTCCACTGCGGTGACTTCTCCCTGTACGGATACCAGATTCTCAATATCTGCTTCCTCGTCCGCCGCGCTTTCTATAGCCGGCGCAGTCGCTTTAGCTTCTTCTGCCATTGCGGAAGTTCCCATCCATAGCGCGCAGGCGCTAACGGATACAGCTACCATCCCCAATTTTTTCCAGTCGGTCATGATGCTCCTCCTTAATTTGATGTACCAACCAAATGAGTTTCGCTTGCTAAAGACGATGAAAGGACTAAAAAAGTTCCCGATGAGCGAGAATTCTAAGTTCTGCCATCACAATGTCAATAAAAATGCTGTGGGTAAATTGCCTTCGCCTAAATCGTGGTTGCGACAAAACACAGGGCGTGCTTTAATACGCGCATGGCAAAGAATAAAATCCTCGTGGTGGATGACGAAGCGGATCTCGTAGAGACACTCAAGGTTAGACTGGAAGTATCCGGCTACGATGTTCTGGTCGCGGGCGATGGGCAGCAGGGGCTGAAAATGGCCCGCACGGAAAACCCTGATCTTCTCATCCTGGATCTCATGCTCCCCAAATTAGACGGCTATCGCGTTTGCCGCATGTTGAAATTCGACGAGAAATACAAGGACATTCCGATCATTCTGTTTTCGGCGCGTGTGCAGGAATCCGACGTCAAAATGGGGGAGGAACAAGGCGCGGATGCGTACGTGACTAAACCCTTCGAGCCCAAAGCTCTTCTCGCAAAAATCGAAGAACTGCTCATCAAGTACAACAAGAAAATCGCGTAATCAGCGTTTCTTTTCAGTCACTCCGAACTTGTCTATCATTCCGTTTCGCAGAGCGTCCAGAGGCCGCAACAGTTCGCCGAAGAACCAACCCGCACCCTTACCGGCGCCATTTGCGATATTGCCCACGCCTTTGCCGATGCCACTTGCGCTATTACCCAAGGCCTGAGCCACTGCATTTGGTTTAGACGGTTTTTGGGGTGGGACAACCGCGCGCGTGTTGGAAAAATCGGTGGTGAGTAAAAGGATTGTTGTTAGTAGGGCCAGAATGGAATGCATGATGCTAAACCTAGGTAAAATGCGGAGGGTTTGCAAGAATTTTCTTGGAATTTAGGGACACGTACCAAATTCAAAATCGAATTTGTTACATGTCCCTAAATTCCCGATATACTTTCCTCGCGGTGAAAACATCTCTCGGCGACGTGCTGTTGCATTGGTATCAAAAACATCGGCGTGATCTGCCCTGGCGTAAAACTATCGACCCGTACAAGATTTGGGTCAGCGAAATCATGTTGCAGCAAACGCAGGTGCAGACAGTGATTGCGTACTACGAGCGATGGATTCGTCAGTTCCCGGATGTCAAGTCTTTGGCTGAAGCACCGGAGGATGCAGTGCTGAAGGCCTGGCAGGGACTCGGGTATTATCGCAGGGCAAAAAATCTTAAAGTCGCAGCACAGGAAATCGCAGCTAGACACGCAGGGATTTTCCCGTCCTCGTTGACAGAGATTCGGGGTCTTTCGGGCGTAGGTGATTACACAGCTGGCGCCATTGCCAGCATCGCTTTCAACCAACCCGTCTGCGCGGTGGACGTGAATGTGTTGCGCGTCGGCGCGCGCGTGCTTTACTTGCGTCCAGATACAACTCCAGCAAAAGCACGTAGCACCATCGCCGCGCAGGTGGCAGCGTGGATTCCCAAGGGAATGGCCCGCCACTTCAATCAGGCCTTGATGGAGTTGGGTGCGATGATTTGTCTGCCTGCCGCGCCGCGTTGTCCGATTTGTCCGTTGCGCGAGTTTTGTGCCGCGCGAAAGGCTGGGGTGCAAGACGATGTGCCGCCCCGAAAAGCCGGCAGCCAGCGAGAGAAGTTGACCGTGGTGGCCGGTGTATTGCGCGATTCCATGGGGCGCATTCTCATTCAAAAAAGGCCGCCGGAGGGGCTCATGGGAAATCTCTGGGAATTTCCTGGCGGGAAAAAAGAGTCCGGCGAGAGTCTCGAAAAAGCTTTGGAGCGCGAGTGGCGCGAAGAATTGGGGATTGGCATCAAGGCAGGGCAAAAATTCATGACCGTGCGCCACGCCTACACTCGATTCGATGTGCAGCTGCATGTGTTTTTCTGCAGCCTCGTGTCGGGTCGCCCCAAAGCATTGTGGGCGGAGGAAATCCGGTGGGTCCCGCTAGAGGATTTGGATTCCTTCGCCTTTCCGAGCGCCAACGCAAAAATCGTTCAGCGTTTGCGAAATCCGTGACGGCCGGCGATTTAGCGGATAGAATGACACCTCAAGCCCAAAGCAAAGCATAGGAGAATGCACACGATGAAAGTCGTCAAACAGTTGTCCATATTTTTGGAAAACAAGCCCGGGACATTATCGAAGATATGCCGCGCGTTGGCCCATGAAGGTATCAATCTCTTCGCAATGACAGTTTCTGACACTATCGACCATGCGGTGATACGCATTGTCGTGTCCGACTCCGAAAAGGCCATGCGCCTACTCGAGGCGAGCGGTGTGCTCGTGATCGAAAACGAGGTAATTCAAGTGGGCCTCGTGAACGAATCGGGCCAACTCGCGAAATTATCCGACAGGCTTTCGCTGGGAGGGGTCAACATAGACTACGCCTATTGCGCGGCCGATGAAGAGCAAAAGAGGGGATCCTTGATTATGCGTGTCTCGGACACCAAGCAGGCGATGAAGTTATTGAAGGATTTTCACTAGGGGCCTAGCCCGTGAGAGACGCTTCTGCCCGGCCCGGTTTATTGATCACAAGTCTGATCCTTGCGGGTCTCTGTTTTCTGCTCTACAGCTCCTGCTGGACTTTTCAATGTATCAATTATGACGACGAGCGAATGCTGCTTGATCATCCCGAACTTTTTAATCAGCCCAGTCTCACCCAAACATTTCACGCCATCTTTGTAGAGTATTTTCCGAGGGAAGAGCCACTGCTATTGCGAGATCTTTCTTGGGTACTGGACAGTAGGATTTTTGGTTTTGGCAATCCAGCCGGGTATCATTGCATGAACGTCTTGTATCATAGCGTTGTTGTTGCCTTGCTATTTCTTTTTCTCGCCACGACCACGGGACAAAGGATTTTTTCTTTAACCGTTAGCGCGCTGTTCTTACTGTTGGCTGTTCATACCGAACCAGTGGCCTGGGTCATGGGGCGTAAGGATATTCTCATGACTCTTTGTAGTCTCCTTGCTTTGATTACTCAAAGCAAAATGCTTCAAAATCACGGCCGAGGGCGTTTGCTCTGGTACACGTTATCCTTATTTTTTTTCGCCATGTCCTTGTTCTCCAAGATCAATGCACTCGTATTTCCTGGCGTGCTTTTCTTGCATGCCCTGCTGTGGCCTTATCTGAGGGGGGATAGAGCGCCCTCTGGCCGCATTTCAGGGCGGGAAATCCTAGGAAAGTTGTTGATCTTTATACCGCACTTGATTCTTGCCTGTTTTGTGTATCGTTGGTATCTAGGCGAAATAGTGGCAAACGGAGGCCCCGATCATGGCTATACGGACACGATGGCCCAGCATTTCTGGCATCTTGCTGTGGCGGATCCCCTAGTTGTGTGGAAGTATCTGCAACTTATCTTTTTTCCAAACAATCTTTCCTTATTTTATTCCTGGCCTGATATTGCGACCTTGGAAAACCTTGGGGATAGCTGTTTTGCGCTATTACTCCTTGCGGGTTTTGTGGCGCTCGGCGTAGTGCTGTTTCTCAGGCGCAAGGATATTCTTTTTTATTTCTTGTCTTTTTTCATCATGATGATTCCTTATTTCAATATTTTTTCCTACCGTATTTTTGTTGCCGATCGATACGTGTATTTTTCTTCGTTCTGTATTCTTGCGCTTGTTGTGGCCCTTGTTTTCCATATGATGCAGGGTTCTCGTCCCTTCGTAAGATGTCTTTTACTATTGTTGTTGGGAGTCAGCGCGGTTGTTAATCTCAACGTTAAACTCCAGTATCTGAATGCCTGGCGTACAAGCGAGAGCCTTTGGAACCATGAAATTGCGTTGCCCAAGACGCGCGTGTACGCTTTTGAAAATCTTGCCACCTTTTACTATCAGCAGATTGCGTTGACAGATTCCCCGTCAGAGCGGAGGAAGTGGTTGGAGCTTACGCTGCGTGTTATCAAGAGCGCGGAGAACCGATTTTGGCCGGATAAGCACCGTTCTGGTCCTCCCAATTTACTGTATCATCTGTATCTCATTAGAGCCTGTGTCTCGCAGGTTAACCAGGATCCCGTGGAGCGTCAGCTGGAATATCTTCACGGGGCCGAGAAATTAAATCCTTGTTTTGATGCCACGCTAAAGCAACTCTTTATTTTTTACTACAGGGAAGCACTAAAATATCAGGGGGAGCAAAGAAAAGATAATGCCATGACCTCGCTGGAATATTTCCAAAAGTATGCGTATCATGTGTTTAAGTCCAAAGAATCCCAAGCGGAAATCGAGACCATACGAAAGATGTTCTTGCATGACTTTCCGTTCGTGGACAAGAAAATGGTATACGCTGCGAAGATGTGCTAAATGCGATGGGTTTTCCAGAGTAGGAAAATCCCGGTTCCGCTCAGGATCACAAGTGGGAAATAGACGATCAACTCGGGATGCCAGGCACTTAGCTCTTCCATGGCCTTGGCGATCAAGATAAACATGTAATGGAAGGCTACGAGAGCCAGCGCGATAGCCGCCCCGATGGATTTTTCCTGCCTGTGTGTTTGAATTCCTAGCGGTATGGCGATCAACGCGTAGGCGATGCAACAGAGCGCGAATGAAATGCGCCGGTTGATTTCCGTGTTCAAAACCGAGAGTCGGGAGATTAAAAATTTTTTTCTATCGCCCGTGGAAAAGGCCGCCTGCAGAGCTAGCAAATCTTTTTCCTCGTTCAGCTCGCTGATGTACTTGTCCTTCGTTCCCTTTTCCATTTTGCGCTGCGCCTTCTCCTCGGCGATCGTGATCGTGTACACGTTGAAGTTGC